>JAUWWP010000480.1 GCA_030616835.1 Deltaproteobacteria bacterium
AATTGTTACCGTCCCGGTGAAGCTCCCTCCCCCAATAATTCCGAAATCCCCCTCTGTTCCCGGAGTCGTTCCCGTAACTATTATCTCCACTGTGCTTCCATCTGCCGCCTCGGTGGTTACAGTTACATTGATCTGAACTCCATCTGCCAAAAGATCAATATCGGCAGCACTGGTAAAAGAGGAGCCATCGGTGGGAGAGGTAATGGTCACCATAAAACCGTTATAATCAGCAATCAGCGGGGCAGAATAACCAATATATTCCGGGCAATACCAATCAGGCAACCGGGCAATCACGGTATTGAGCCCGGAGACGAAATTATCCACCGTTAGCGTGGCTTCCCCCCCGGCTACCGGCGCGGTATAGGTCATCCCATTAACCGGGATGAGCACCGTCGAACCGTCCCGGGCATCGGTGGTAACCGTGAGGCTAATCTCCACCTCCGCAGTGCTGGGATCAATATCATCGCCATCATAGACAATGATCGTCCCCGTCTGCGGGGTATAGGTCTCAATGCTCCCGGCAAGGGCATTTACGCCGAATACCCCCGTTGGACTCTGCACATATCCGGCGTCATCGTTTGCGTAGAGGAAAATATCGTGGATGCCCGGAGCGGTGACCTGGAAGCAGAGATTGACGATATTCATGCTCCCGTAAACCTCATTCAGAAAAAAACTCTGATCAATTTTCAGTATCCCCAGGCCAGCGTACTTGTTGTAAGCAGGCTCGGTCAACCAGTTAGCCGCAGGATCACCGGTAGGCGGTCCGGTCCAGGGAGCGGGCACATTCTGATCCGGGCCACTCACCCCGAAGTTCGGCGCCACCAGAGTGAGCGCTCCCCCATCAAAGTCCACATAGAACTCGAAAGCTTCAACAGTGCTGTCAGGACCTGACTCCGGTAAATTGATGTTGATCGGAACCACCACCGTCTGCCCGGCCTGGGCCCTTATCACCCTACCCACCCCAACATCATAGTCATTCAAGCCAAACATCTGGTCGGTCGTCGGGGATAGGTAGGTGATCGCATCTGCACAGGTGGTCGGATCCCAGATCGTGCCCCAGATGTCCGCCCCCAAATTGTCATAGACCAGAGGAGGCTGGGTGGGCTGAATTATCCCTACCAGCGGCGGGGTGGCGTCCACATAGATATTTACGGAGTCAATGTCAGATAAGCTGCACCAATCCTCAACCCGGGCCGTAATCGTATTCACGCCATCAGGAACATTATGGAAGGTGGCAGACCAGTTGCCCCCCACATCTAAAGGTGCCCACTGCGGAGTATCCGAGGCCCAGGGTAGATCCACCGTTACCCCATCCAGAAAGATACCGCTTCCTAAATCAGTGGCCGTCCCCACTACCACCACCGTGGAAGAGCACTCGGTATTCCCATCAACCGGTGAGGTGATCAAAACCTCCGGCGGGGTAAGATCCACATTCACCATTCTGATGGCAGTGGCCGTGCAGGTACCGTCGCTCGCCACCGCCGTAATCGTCTGGTCTGAGCCCTCGGGAAGAACAATGGTCGCCGTATAGCTTCCTGAGGTAGTCGACATCGGAGGCGCGACCGCCGCAGTCACCCCATTGACAAAAACTTCAACCGGCGCGACACCAATAAAACCGTCAAAACTGCCGGTAACCGTAACCGGCATCGTATTGATACATCTACCCGCGGTCGGAGTAGTGATACCCACCATACAAACGGTAAATGTATAAACCTCCCGGTTGAATGGTTCTATATTTCCACATTCATCGACCGCATAGAAATCCAGGGTGGTGGTTATACTTAGGTATAAGGTGGCAGCCCCGTCATTCGGACCAATCCAACCCGTTCCATTCTCATTATAATATATATCCGGCGAGGGATCCTGGGTGTCAGTGGCGGTTAATACCACCGTCACGATAGAAGTAAAGGGTCCAGCTCCACCGGTGGGAGCAGCCATAGTGACCGGTGCGGTGTAATCAACAAGAATATGCCTCTCCGGAGAGATTACGCCCGGAATGCTGGGAATGCTGGCCACCAGGGTCTTCGGGCCTTCCGTCACAGGGATATCCTGGATAGTGCATTGGCCCAAGGATAGGGTGCAGGTTTCCGCTGCGGTGATTCCATTTACCGTAAGCTTAACCGTAGAACCATCCAGGGCATTAGAGGCCACCGTCACATCAAGCAGAGTATCAGTCCAACAGTCCCCTTCCAAAGGAGCAGTAATCGCTACCGTAGGGCCAACGATAAAATGAATCCGGGCAGAGATTCTCTTTAGCCAATCAATCGTTGGAAATGCGGGGATGGTGGTCTCAAATCCGTAAATGTCACACCTGGCGACTAAGTCAAGCTCACAAGGTCCTGGTCCAGTGTCAATTTCGACCTGAACTATCCCAAGTTGATTGCTCGTGCCAGAAACTACAAT
>JAUWWP010000143.1 GCA_030616835.1 Deltaproteobacteria bacterium
GCAGAGTCTTCTTGATGAATAAAGAAAGATTGCAGCCCGAGGGGATCAGCAGAAATGTCTGGACCTTAGGGTGGGTCAGCTTCCTCAACGATGTCAGCAGCGAGATGATCTACCCCCTTCTCCCCATTTTCCTGACTAGTGTCCTGGGGGTAGGAACAGTTTTTGTAGGATTGGTCGAAGGGGTGGCCGAGAGCACTGCCAGCATTTTGAAGGCACTGTCAGGATGGCTTTCCGATAGGCTAAAAAAACGCAAGCCTCTGGTTCTGGGGGGATACTCGGTTTCTGCTTTAACGAGGCCGATAATTGCCTTGGCAACCTCTGGATGGCACATCCTGATCCTCCGCTTTCTCGACCGGACAGGCAAGGGAGTAAGAACCTCTCCCCGGGATGCTTTAATCGCCGAATCAACCGATCCTGCCGGGATGGGAAGGGCCTTCGGCTTCCAGCGGGCGATGGATCA
This sequence comes from Deltaproteobacteria bacterium, assembly GCA_030616835.1. Taxonomy (GTDB): domain Bacteria; phylum Desulfobacterota. The sequence continues at coordinate 461 of JAUWWP010000143.1, forward strand.
TCTTGGGGCTGTGGTGGGGCCGTTAATAGCCTTTTTTCTTCTCGCGGCCCTGGGAGGTAAATACCGGACTATTTTTCTGCTGGCAGCAATCCCGGCAATCTTTTCCCTTTTGTTGATCACCTGGTTCGTTACCGAGAAAAAAGAGCCCCGGGAGACTACCGCTTCTGCTCCAAGCTTAAGCCTGAGGCCCTTTGATCGTAGGTTTAAGATATTCCTGCTCATTATGATTGTCTTCACCCTGGGCAATTCCAGTGATTTCTTCCTGATCCTCCGGGCAAAGGACCAGGGGATTAGCCTTACCTTTATTCCCCTTCTCTGGCTCCTTCTGAATTTAGTTAAGAGTATATTTTCGATGCCCGGGGGTATCCTATCCGACCGGATTGGGCGCAAGAAGGTCATTATTGCGGGCTGGGTCGTTTATGGGCTGGTCTATCTGGGGCTGGCTGCTTGCACTGAAACTTACCACATCTGGCTGTTATTTCCTGTCTATGGGATTTACTTTGGATTAACCGAAGGGGTGGAAAAGGCCCTGGTAGCAGACCTGGTTCCCGGGGAAAAACTGGGCACGGCTTATGGACTTTACCATTTCGCGGTGGGGATCGCTGCTCTACCCGCCAGCTTGCTGATGGGTTTTCTCTGGCAGCTTTTTGGTCCGGGCACTGCCTTTTGCTTCGGTGCTGGCCTGGGGCTAATATCTGCCGTATTGATGATGATATTGATTAAAGAAAGCCGGTCATAAGAGCAAATTTTTAATTACTTCTCCAAATTTCCCCAAATCCAGGATAGGCGGGGCTTTCCAGCCCCGCTAAGAGGATTCGGATAATCCGTCTGTGGCGGACTAAATGCCGGGGCTCGAAAGCCCCGGCTATCAACTAATATCCGCTCTCTTAATGATGATAATGATTAAAGAAAGGAAATAAAAATGAAGCAGGAGATGAATCTCTGGGAAGCAATTGAAGGCAGGAGGAGCATTCGTAGCTATGATCCAACCCAAGAACTGCCGGAAGATGTGATCGAAAAGATCCTGAAGATGGCGACCCTCTCTCCCTCGGCCGGCAATCTCCAGGCCTGGTTTTTTTATGTAATCAAAAATAAGAAGATAAAAAGGGGATTGGTCCAGGCGGCCTACGGTCAGGAATTCCTGGCTGAAGCACCGGTAAATATTGTGGTCTGCGCTGATCCGGATCGATCGGGCTCGAAATATGGAAGCCGAGGCAGGGAGCTTTACTGCCTCCAGGATACCGCGATCGCAATCCAGAACATCATGCTCTCGGCAACGGCCCTGCGACTGGGTACCTGCTGTGTTGGGGCATTCGATGAGGAAGAGGCAAGAAATGTCCTCAATCTCCCCCAAGGCTTGAGGCCAGTGGCTATCATTGCTCTGGGACATTCCCGGGAAAGTCCGGGGCCGAGACCGAGAAGGGATTTAAAGGAAGTGGTGAAGGTAATAAAATAAATACACAAATCCCAATGACCAAAAGGTAGTCTAAAGGAAGTGGTGGAAGTAATGGGGTAAACCCCGTTAGAAGCTACGACGGGGTTTTAATCCACCTGAAGCGAATTTCTAAAGAATCCAAAAACTGTCCGTCTCCGTGGCAAGCTACAAGGCTTTCTACTGGGTAAGATATGGCTAAAGAAAGCAATGATGGCATAGGGAGTTTTAAACCAATAAAGGTTTACTCATACTCCGGATATAAGGCCGAGGAGAGGCCGATCTCGTTTGTTCTTGAGGGGAACGAATGCCAGGTGGAAAGGATCTTGGATTCCTGGAGGCAGGAATCCATTAACCCGGGGGAAGGGAGAAAAGTCTACTTCAAAATAAAGGCAGAAGGGGATCGAGCCTTTACCATCTTCTATGATGAGAAAAATGAGGAATGGTTTCTCCTCTCATGATTCTAACCGAATGGAAATAAAGCGGGAAATCGTTAGTTTTGAGGTAAACCCCGTTAGAAGCTCACATGAGCCTTTGGACCCTGTGTTCGCTAAAGAATCTGAAAACTTTCTATCCCCCGGGCAAACCACGGGGCTTTCTAACGGGGTAAAAGGAATAACTATCAAGGGTGAGCTCTTTACTCCGGAGTCCTCCGAGAAGCCGAGCCTTCCCGCCCTGATCCTCTGCCACGGTATCCCGAGAGGACCCTCTGACCCTCAAGATCCCGGCTATCCCGGCCTGGCAGAGAGGTTCTGCACTGAGGGATTTATGGTAATGATCTTTAACTTTCGGGGAACCGGGGAGAGTGAGGGCAATTTTGATATCCTCGGATGGGCCGAGGATTTAAAAGCGGCGGTGGATTACCTCTGGCAACACCCCGGTATCAATCACAAGCACTTATCGGTTATGGGCTTCAGCGGTGGGGCGGCAGTAGCCATCTACACCACTGCCCATAATCAGCGGATCTCTTCCCTTATCTCATGTGCCTCCCCGGCCAGCTTCGATCTGCTCGGAGAGGAAGGTGTGGCTGCGGACTTCATCAATGAATTCCGCCGGATCGGGATTATCCGGGACAGTGGATTCCCCCCGTCCCTTGATCAGTGGAAAAGGGGCTTTGAGGAGATTGCCCCCCGCAGATGGGTAGCCTCGATCTCCCCCCGACCGATCCTGATAATTCACGGCAGCAAGGACTCGGTAATCAATGTCGAAGAAGCCCATCTGCTTTATCGGCAGGCCCGGGAGCCCAAGAAGATCCATATCGTTGAGGGGGCCGAGCACCGACTCCGAACCGACAGTAGGGTTATTGAGCTCGCCATAAAGTGGCTCACTGAATATCTTTCTAAATCCCCAAGCTAAACCACCACTCCACCATCAATGACCAATACCTCCGGCTACATAATTATTGCAAATTGCAAATTGCAAAGTGAAAAATGCAAATGATTGAATTGGTATTTGGGGATTGGCCATAAGATTTCCTTTACTTCAAGAGGATTTTTTGGTAACTTAAAGAAAAATCTTAAGCAGAAGGGGAATTTCGGAGATGGGAGACGAAGAGGATATCTCCAGACTGGAGAGAGAAATAAACAAGGTGAAATTTGAATATGAGCAGTATTTCATGGGAATGGAGAAGCTTGAGCCCGTTAAAATGCGAGAGGGTGTCGAGCGCTTGATCCGGAGCCTTACCGAGCGGGTTATCCGTAATACTGCACTTAAGTTTAAGCTAAGTTCTCTGACCGCCCGCTACAACACCTTCTTACAGTACTGGATCCGAATTGTCCGCCAGATCGAAGATGGAACCTATCACCGGGACCAGTTTAGGGCTCAGCTTAAAGAAAGACTTGTCTCTCCCGCCCCTCCCGGAAGGAGTGATAAAGAAGAGCGGGCAGCCCCTTCAGAAGGATTCCAGCAAGTTTATAGCCAGTACCTCGAGGCTAAGAAAAGGTGTAAGGAGGATACCTCCAGTCTCTCCCTGGAGAAATTAGCTAATACTCTCCAGCGCCAGATCCCTCAAATAAAAGAGAAATATAAGTGTAAGGAGGTTGACTTCAAGGTAGTTGTTGAGGGAGGAAAAGCCAAGTTAAAGGCCATTCCCAGAAATTGATAGGTCTTATCCTTTTTCCTGAAAAACTTTTATCCGGATCAAAGCCCGTTGGAGTGCAGCCTCGGCCCGGGCAAAATCCACATCTTCCCTGCCCCTATCCTTAAGCCTCTGCTGAGCCCTTTCCTGGGCAGCTTTTGCCCGCTCAAAATCGATCTGGAAGGGGAGCTCCGCAGTCTTTACCAGAGCAGCAACTCGGTTAGGGCCCACCTCGGCAAAGCCGGTGCCCACCGCCAGGCGTTTAACCTCTTTTTTCTGGCGAAAGCTTAAAATCCCGATTCTCAAACTTGTCAGGAAAATATCATGCCCGGGAAGAACGCCGAACTCCCCCAGGGCACCCGGAGCCCTGACCTCCTCTACCTTCTCCCTTACCACCATTCCCTCGGGAGTAATCACCTCTAGCAGTATGTCATCGGCCATTGTTTAGGCTATACGGGCTAAAAGCTCCCTGGCTTTTTCCTGAACCTCCTCAATGGTTCCTACCATATAGAAGGCCTGCTCAGGAAGTGAGTCATGTTTGCCCTCAATAATCTCCTTAAACCCCTTGACGGTATCCTCCCTCTTAACATACCTACCCTTTAAACCGGTAAACTGCTCAGCCACGAAGAAAGGCTGGGAGAGGAACCTCTGAATCTTTCTTGCTCGGGTCACCAAAAGCTTATCATCCTCCGAAAGCTCATCCATTCCCAGGATGGCAATAATATCCTGGAGGTCTTTATACCTCTGGAGAATCCGCTGCACCTCCCTGGCTACCTGATAGTGTTCCTCCCCCACTACCTGGGGGTCAAGGATTCGGGAGGTGGAATCCAGGGGATCAACTGCCGGGTAGATCCCCAGCTCAAAAATCTTGCGGGAAAGCACAGTGGTAGCATCCAGATGGGTGAAGGTAGTAGCAGGAGCAGGATCAGTCAGATCATCAGCCGGGACATAGATTGCCTGTACCGAGGTAATGGAGCCTTTCTTGGTTGAGGTGATCCGTTCCTCCAGCTCCCCCAGGTCAGTAGCCAAGGTAGGTTGATACCCTACTGCCGAGGGAATTCTCCCCAATAGGGCCGAGACCTCGGAGTTAGCCTGGGTAAAGCGGAAGATGTTATCAATGAAAAGCAGGACATCCTGACCCTCTTCATCCCGGAAATACTCAGCCGCAGTCAATGCCGAAAGGCCAATTCGGGCCCGGGCTCCCGGGGTCTCGGTCATCTGACCGAAGATCAAGGCCGTCTTATCCAGAACCCCTGAGTTCTTCATCTCCAACCAGAGATCATTTCCTTCCCGGGTCCTCTCCCCTACCCCGCCGAATACTGAGAACCCTGCATGCTCAATCGCGATGTTATGAATTAATTCCATAATGATAACAGTCTTTCCTACCCCGGCCCCCCCGAAGAGCCCAATCTTTCCTCCCCGACAGTAGGGCTCCAGTAGATCTACAACCTTGATTCCGGTTTCAAAGAGCTCAACCGCGGTGCTCTGCTCCTCAAAACTGGGGGATGGCCGATGGATTGGATACCTTTTATCGGTCTTAATTGGAGGGCCCTCGTCCACCGGCTCCCCAATGACATTTAGAACCCTTCCCAGAACCTCCCGGCCTACCGGCATGGTAATCGCCTCCCCGGTATCGTAAGCCTTCATTCCCCGTACCAGCCCATCGGTTGAGTCCATGGCAATACCACGCACGGTATTCTCCCCTAAGTGCAGGGCTACCTCCACTATAAGATTTCCATCTTTATCGCTCAGGGTAGGATTGGTGATCTTGATCGCATTATAGATCGGTGGGAGTTCACCAGGGGCAAACTCGATATCAACCACCGGCCCGATAACCTGAGTAATCCTGCCTTCCTTCATTTTCTCCTCAATCAATAAAAACCATTAAAGATTCTATCACCTTATAGATATAAATTATTAACCGCTGTTTGTCAAATCAAAAACTCAACTGGAGCTTCCCCTGTTTTTTAGGTAAAGAGTGGATAGGCGGATCTTTCCAGCAAGAATGTAGGGGCCGACGTCCCTGTCGGCCCTAATCCTTCGACAAGCTCAGGACAGGTAAGGGTGGACACTGAGGTCCACCCCTACAATCCACCATAGGCGAACCAAAAAGTAGCCAGTCCCCTTTTCCTGTCCTAATTGTTTTCTTTCTTCGGCTTCCGAAAGTTCAGCGTATAGACCCACCAGTTTCCGTGGCGCTCTGCGAATCTAAAGCCGGCGTTCTCTACCCACCTGATCGTCGTCCGCGGCAGCGGATAATCTGGATCGAGGAATTCCTCGGTGATGGAAAGTACCCCACCAGGCTTAATCACTCGGTATATCTCAGAGATGGCACGGTTCTTATCAGGTATTTCGGGCAGGACTGTTATCAAAAACGCCCGATCCACGCTGGTGTCATCCAGGGGCAATTGATAGGCGCTGGTGATGTGCGTTTCCACATTGTCCAGGGCTGCCTTCTCTACTTCTCTCTTCACGGCAAAGATCATCTCAGGCTGAATATCTACCGCTACCAGGCTCCCACCTGGTTGCGTTCGGCGCGCCGCCTCAACAGTAAAGGCGCCTGGTCCCGGACCAAGTTCCAACACCCTTTCGCCTGACCTTATACCCACCCGGTCTATGACCCGATCCATATAGCAACGCCGCAGCGGATTATTTACCAACCAGGCTACAGCGTAAGGGCAAGGCTCACCTCCCTTTACCTTAGCTAAGATACGGATGATAACCAGCCAGAAAAAGGCAACGCCACCCAAGAGAATCAGGATAATATAAACGACTTCCACATGGGTCTCCTAATCGTGGGTATGTGGGGATCGGTTCTTTCATTTTGACAGAAGTTTTTCGTTATGCATATCATCAATATCTCAA
>JAUWWP010000287.1 GCA_030616835.1 Deltaproteobacteria bacterium
ACATTGTTCAAAGATGGCAACAGCCTCAGAGCTATAAGTGAACATCCCCGGTTACGAAACGGCCATACTTTTTTTAATTATTCTTTTGATAACTCTCAGGCCAACATAAATGATCAAGACCAGCAAGGCCAGAACGATGATGAAGGTGCTAAAGGCAATCCAGGTAATATAATTTCCCCCCGAAAGAAGATCATATGGATTCAGGCTTGGGTCTCGCACCATTCGGCCCTCAGTGCCTCTGTATCTTTCCGGTATTTCCGGCACTCCATCACCGTCCCTATCCTTAAAAGATCTCACATACTCCATTAGTACTTTCCATTCTTTAAGCTCCTGAAGACCGGATTTTTCCTTGTCTGCATCCACCAATGCCTCTGCCAGTTCGCTGATGGGATTTCCGTTTTTATCTTTTGGCGTCATGTTGAGGATATTATGGGTGAGACTCCCGATAATTTTGATGAAGGTAGCGTTGTAGATGTTGGAAGAAACTCGGTAAAGCTGCTTATTGGAGGCTGAATAATCAAGCGGTCTGTACTCTCCATTTTCGTCTTCAATTGAAATTTCCGTCACTCGATCAAAAGGCATCCGGTAAGGATTGTATTTAACCTTTATCCCCGAGAACTGTAGGAAATAATTTTCACCTTTAAGTGGGACGATAGTGGTCGGCACCTCAAGGGCTTTTTTAATCTCCGAGGCATAAAGGTAAAAGCTGACCAGAGGATAGCCCGGGGAGCCGTCCATGCCGATACCAAGCGGAGTGGTTCGGAAAAGATCACTGACACCAATCAGACTGGTCTTCCCTTTCAAAATATTACTCCTAATCAGGCCGTTCGACTGGATCGTCACCCTTACCCGATCGCTTCGGTCGTCTTCCAGTCGGTTAAGGTGCCACCGGAAAGCGTCCGCGATCATATTGCCGAGATTTGATTCCTGGGCCTCGATTGTGAGGTCGAAATCGGTCTCGGCGATCGTTTGATGAAATGTTAGATTAACTTCCTTTAAAACCTTTTGATTGATAACCTCAATATACGATTCGATAGTATCGTTTACCTTGGCATTTCCTTTGATAGTATCGTTAATCTCAACGGCCTTATAATTTTTTAACTTAATCGCACCGTCTCCCACGGTGAGGTCAAGCACCCCTATATGTTTACCATAAACCCAGGCCTGAACGATGATCGCACCGGTGGATTCCACCACGATAGGTTTAGGGAGTTTGGTGTGGGTATGTCCGCTGACGATGATATCAATACCCGGGACTTCCTCGGCCAGGATCTCATCCTCAGACTTAGCCTTATCGGAATACAAACCGGCATGGGAGAGACAGATGACCAGATCAACTTTTTCTTTTTCCTTAAGCTGCTTGACCATCCGTCGCGCGGTCAAACGGATGTCCTCGAATTTTACCGGTGAGGCGAAGGGAGATTTTTCCGCAGCGTCATGTCCAATCAGCCCGAAGAGTCCGATCCTAATCCCATCCCTTACCAGGACGGCGTACGGCCTGACAATTCCTTTATTAAATACTTCTTTCAGGCTATCATCCCTGGCGTCTTCCTCGCTGAAAATAGCGTTAGCACAGAGGATTAACGGGATTTTTCCCTTTGTGTCCGCGGTGTTAAGTATCCTGGCCAGGCCATCGGGACGAAAGTCGAACTCGTGATTGCCGAGGGTAGTCGCGTCATAGCCCATCTCTCTCATTAAGCCAAGCTCGATGGCCTCTTCCCGGCTGACCAGGTGAAATAGGGTGCCCATGAGAAAGTCGCCCGCATCCAGCACCAGAACCGGATTATTACGATTTTTCTTTTCCGACTCGATCACGGTCGCTATCCGTGCCCAGCCGCCAAGGGTCTGATCATTCCCGAGTTCCATGGGGGTGTAATCTTTATTAGGGGAATGCCCCAGGAGATGTGAATGGAGATCGTTGGTGTGGATTATTGTCAGAGACTTTTCACCCGCCAGAGCCGAACTTGAAATGAAAGCAAAACAAACCAAAAGGAAGGAAAAGAAATGCCTCATTCTCTTTATTGATTCCTTATTACATATATAAAAATCATTCAGCAAGTTCAAAAAAAAGTAAAATAAGAGAAAAATAAGATTTTAGCTTAATTTTATTGTTGCCATGGCGCTTATTGATTTAGTTCCTTCAACATTCTCAATGGAAATATTACAATCAATATATTTTTTATTATCTTTAACATATTTTTTCTTTACGGTACCATAATAAGTTATTATATCTTCAATATATATTGGCTTATTGTATTTGATTTCAATACTTCGAATGCTACCAGGTTCTCCAATCCATTCCGTTATCATTTTTGGAATAAATGAAAAAGTATAGACTCCGGCAACCACAATATTTTTAAAACCTAATTGTTGGGCATACTTTTTATCAAAGTGAAGGGGATTAATTTCACTTACTAATTTGTTATATTCAAAATAGGTTTTTCTATCCATTTTAACTTTATAACTGGGAATCCTATCCCCTTTTTTGATATTTTCAAAACTGACTTTAGAACTCAAATCCATATTTATACTCCCTCATTTTTAATTTAAATTTTTAAGAAAAATTGATGAAGATCGGAGGCCACTTTTTCCCCTTTTCCTTTACTAACAAGAATTTCAAAATCAACTGCGAAATACTCTCCCATCTTTCCTTTTTTCTCAACTACATTTTTCATTTCCATTTTTCCAAAATACTTTTGGTCCATTCTAAAAGGTCCAAAATATTCTATTTTTGAAAAGGTATGAATTACGCCCTTAATTACTTTGGGGATTAAATCGACGCTTGCCATTATAAAAAATTGTGAAAACAATGGGATGGTAAAAGTCATCAGGTAACCTTGTGGTATCAAATTCTTTTCAAGATAAAATGAATAATCGTGATGGGTTAATACGCAGAACGTTTTTAAGGAATCTGCCTCAATACTTAATTCTTTAGTCCCAATTTTATTTATTAAATTCCCCAATGATTCCTGAAGATCATCTTTAGAAATCTTTTCCCTATCTTTCATTGAACTCCGCCCCCGTTTCTAAAACATTAAAGTTAGAATCAGGTTTAGGAAATTACCTAAAAAGGGATAATCTTAAAGGATACAAATCCCAGGGAATTGGGATCACATCTTCTAATTGTCATTTTATTCTGTCAAGAGCATGGGGATAATCCTGGCTTTTCCTCTTAAGTGACTAAGTGAAGCTCTGACCCCGACTCCTTCGCAAATTATCTAACGGTGCAAGAGTGTTACGGGGTTCATCCCTTGGGCGAGCCTGCCGGTGGCGGAGGCTTTCTAACGGAGTAAAGATCTATCTTTTCAAAATGTTGAATCTCTTGAAAGTGCTGATCCGAGGTAAAAATAGTCACCTCATTTTCTCTTACCAAAGCAGCTAAATAACAATCGTACAAGCCAATATTATACCCTCGCTTTCGCATTCTCAGAGAAAGGAGTGCTGCTTTATCCCAGGTTTCCTTACTCTCAGAAAGGCACGGAAACTGCTCAAGATTCCGTCGGTATTCATTTGCTATCTTCTCATCCATCGCCCCTCCTATTATCTCCGCAATAATAATCTTGGCCGTGCAGACTTGACCATTATCAATTAAAGAATCTACCGGAGCCTGATATCTGGCCACTCCGTTTATATAGTCAATCCAGATACTGGAATCTATTAAGACAAGATTATTCACGAGGCTCCCTGTGTCTTAACTCATCAAAACTCAATTCCAATCCGCCTTTACCAAATAATCGCTTTACTTCTCCCTGCCTCTTTTTTTGTAGATAATCTTCAATGGCCTCCAGAACTGCCTTAGTTTTATTCTTGGCCCCTGTCGTCTCCAACAAGGAATCAACCAAATCCTGAGGAAGTGTAACATTAGTTCTTCGCATAGTGGTCCCTCCAATAAGATATTGTGCTATTTCTAATAAAATTATGTGCTATTTTTTATCACAAGTCAACCCAAAAATTTGTAATTATTTAAATCCATATAATGCTTCCTTTGTGTCTTTTTAAATAATAATCTAATGATTACAGTAATTTATAAGCATATACCTAATTAATTCCTTTAAATAATTTAAGCCCTTGAAAACTCGACCTCTATCCCTTCTTAGCTGGGCTTCCGTCTCTGGCGAACCGCCTATCCACTTTTACCCTACGAAGTAG
>JAUWWP010000489.1 GCA_030616835.1 Deltaproteobacteria bacterium
ATGACCAACTCCATCCAGGAGATAATGACCACTGATTGTCTTCTGGTTACCGGCTCCAATACCACCTTCAACCATCCCGTTATCGGGATGTATATCAAGCAGGCAGTTGAATATAACGGGGCGAAATTGATTGTTGCTGACCCAAGGAAGATAGAGTTGGTTGACTGGGCTACTTTATGGTTGAGACAAAAGAGTGGTACTGATGTAGCTTACTTAAACGGGATGATGAACGTTATTATCCAGGAGGAACTCTATGATGAGAGTTTTATTGAGAAAAGATGCGAGAATTTTGAGGAATTTAAGAAAGTAATCAAAAACTATCCCCCCGAAAAGGTAGAAGAGATTACCGGGATACCCGCAGATGATTTAAGAGAAGCAGCCCGCATTTATGCCCGCGCCGAGACAGCCTCGATCATCTTCTCCATGGGAATTACCCAGCATACTACTGGAGTAAATAATGTCTTATCCTGTGCAAACCTGGCCATGCTCACCGGAAATGTGGGAAGGGAGTCCACCGGGGTAAATCCGCTTAGGGGACAATGTAATGTTCAGGGAGCCTGTGATATGGGGGGCCTTCCCAATGTATATCCCGGATATCAGCGACTTGGGGATGATCAGGTTCGGGAGAAGTTTGAAAAACGATGGGGAGTAAAACTGGATAAGAAGGTTGGATTAACCGTAGTGGAGATAATCAATGCTGCTTATGAAGGGAGTATCAAGGGATTGTACATCATGGGTGAGAATCCAATGCTTTCCGATCCCAATTTAAACCATGTGAAAGAGGGGTTGGAAAGACTGGAATTTTTAGTGGTTCAGGATATATTCTTGACTGAAACCGCTAAGCTCGCTGATGTAGTTTTGCCCGGGGTATCCTTCGCCGAAAAGGATGGGACCTTCACCAATACTGCCCGCAGAATTCAAAGAATAATACAGGCAATTGAACCCATAGGTGGGAGCTGGCCGGATTGGCAAATTATCTGTGATCTATCCCGAAGAATGGGCTACCAGATGAGTTATAATTCTCCCCAACAGATCATGGAGGAAATTGCTGAACTGACTCCGATCTATGGGGGGATACATTATGACCGGCTGGAGGGAGCCGGATTGCAGTGGCCCTGCCCCGATCGAGAGCATCCGGGCACCAAGTATCTCCACCGGGATAAATTTACCCGGGGTAAGGGACATTTTACCCCGGTTGAGTTCATTCCGTCAGCCGAGCTTCCCGACGATGAATACCCATTCCTATTAAGCACGGGGAGAATCCTGGAACACTTCCATACGGGAACAATGAGCCGAAGGTCGAGGGGATTGGAGGCCCTGGTGCCTGAATGTCTGGTAGAGATAAATCCAAAAGATGCCCATAAGTTGGGAATAAATGAGGATGACCGGCTTAAGGTTGCCTCTCGCAGGGGTGAGCTGGTGGCTAAAGCCAAACTTACCGAGCGTTCCCGAGAGGAAATGCTCTTTATCCCCTTCCATTTTAAAGAGGCTCCGGCCAATATCTTGACCAATGATGCCTTAGACCCGGCGGCCAAGATTCCAGAGTACAAGGTATGTGCAGTAAAGATTGAGAAATTGACTGAAGATAAGAAGGATTGAAAAGGCAAAGATTCCCGAGTATAAGATTTGTGCCGCCCAGATAGAGAAATCCTGCTGAGCATACCTAAATTAACTATAAAAAACTTATCACAAATTGACTTTTAACCAGAATCGTGTTTAATTAAACTTAGCCAATGGGGACTGCTTCTGCTATTATTAAGAGATTCACTTGCTGTTTGCTGGGCAGCCTGATATGGTCTTGTTCTTATCCCTTGCAAGAGAGTAAAGCCGGAGAAGTCCCCAGGATTCGCGTTGCCATCTTTAAGGATCTTAAAAGCTTTACCGTATCCGGAAAAGGAATAGTGCTTAGAGATGTGAAAACTTACCGGAAACTATTTTCCACCCCGGCAGAGGCAAGTTTGGGTTTTCAGGCAGCCCCGGGGGGAATAAGGATTAACCGGCATATTTACCCGACTCGCCTGCTTTCCATCTCCTCCGAGGGCCAACTGAAGATCAAAGGGAGACAATTTCGAGGAAAGCTGGAGATCGCTGAAGATAAATCCGACTCCCTCTTGGTAATCGATGAGCTGGATTTAGAGCAGTATCTGGTAGGACTCATCAATCTGGAGATATCTTCCCAATGGGAAATCGATGCGGTAAAGGCTCAGGCAGTAGTGGCCCGAACTTATGCTCTTTATAAAAGGCAGCGCCGACAGGAAGAGTTTTACGACCTGGAGGCATCGGTTCTGGATCAGGTCTATGCGGGTAGCAACCCTGAGGATCAGCGGGCCCGCTATGCAGTAAAGCAGA
>JAUWWP010000045.1 GCA_030616835.1 Deltaproteobacteria bacterium
CCCCCCGATGGCCATCGGGGGGGGGTTAGGGAGGATTTTCAATGGTTGAGCCCTCCGAAATAGCTACAAGACTTTATAAATGAATATATTTGAGCTATGGGCTAATGTCAAGGAGAAACCTCCTGGATCCCAATGACCAAAAGGGAAAATTGTTTCGTGTAATTCGTGGTTTAAATCCCAATAACAAATGACAGTGAGGTAAGCTGAAGAGGATGGTTTCCGTGGATAGGCGGGGCTTTCCAGCCCCGCTAAGGCGACAAGAACCTCTGGGGAAGGCTCCGGAGCTTTTCTTCTGCTTCTTTCATAACCCTATCAATAATCTCCTTAGCCGGCAGTATCTTATCCAATCGTTCTGCTACCTGTCCGGCCCATAATGCACCATTCTCCACATTCCCTTCGGGTCCAAAACCGAGATAAATTCCATTAAACTCGTATTGGAGTATCTCGCCTCGATCAGCACCACTCTGGGTAAGCTCGTAGAGTTTTCGGGAATAGGCATTCTTGAGATGCCGGAGAGGACCAAAGAAACCCTCCGTTACAATCGTGGATGCCTCTTTGGGGAATTTCTTCGAGGCCTGGATAATCTCTTCCTTAGACCGGGGATGAAACTCACACTCCTTGGAGGCAATAAACCTCGTTCCTATGTATATTCCCGCTGCTCCGAAGGCCAGAGCGGCCACTAATCCAGCGCCATCGCAAATGCCTCCTCCCGCAATTACCGGAACCTTTACCGCCTCGACCACGGCCGGGATCAGGACAAAGGTATGGACAGGTTGATAAGCCACATGCCCACCGGCCTCGTAGCCCGTGGCGACGATAGCATCTACCCCTGACTGCTCCGCCTTGCGGGCATGATACACCGAAGGAACAGTGTGGAATCGAAGCATCCCTGCCTCCTGGATTTTCTTGAGATGCAATTGGCCGGGATCTCCTGCCGAAGTAATAATTAGTCGGAGCTTTTTCTTTAAGTCCTGATCCTTTTCTCTTTCCTCAATGATCATATCTACCAGATTGGGAACCTCCGGATGCTCCGGGGCTACCCGAAGATTCAAGCCAAAGGGGCAGTCAGTATGCTCCTTTACCCAGTGGAGGGCATTGCGCACTTTAGCCTTTACATCCTCAATTAGTTCCTCCAGATATTCAGCAGGTGAGTCGAGCGCCTTAAGGGCAACCTCCTTGGCAGCACCAGGATGACTGACCACTCCAAACCCTCCCGCATTGGAGACCGCCGCGGCCAGTTCAGTAGTGTCATACGGTCCCATCGGCGCCTGCATGATAGGATATTGAACTCCAAGTAGCTGGCAAAGTTCGGTTTTTATCATTTTTCCCTCCTGGTAATAGATGTTATCAAAATTTGTTTCTGATCCCTATCGAGATCTCAAAACACTTCTACCATTAACTTCCGCTGAGGTCAAGAAGAATTCAAGCAAAAATTTCCTTAAAATCTATCAAACCACTCAGTCTACCACTATCCGCCCCCGTCCACCTTAGGCGGATTGTCATTACTAACCATTCCCCTCTCCCCTTTTTGGGGAGAGGGTCAGGGTGAGGGGGATTTGGTCCGCCTTAGGCGGATTGTTCATTGGGATTTGAACCACGAATTTCACGAATTACACGAAACAATCTTTCCTTTGGGATTCAGTCATTGCTCATTGGGATTCAGCCTTCGTAGCCGCTGCGGCGAAGTAGGCTTTGATCACTGGTCTCTTGTTTTTGAGGTCTCCCAGTGATATAAGGGAGTATAAGCTATTTTTATCCTGTTAGAGAACCGCCTACTTCCCCTGAGGCGGATCAGGCAATGGTGAAAAAATGTTTGATGAGATTAATCTAAAAAAATTAGCAAAGATGTCTTCGCATGATCGAGCATTCTTAAGTATTTATTTGTCAAGTCCAGAATCATTAGAAATAATTGAGAGAAGAATAAATAATATAAAGAAACTATTAAAGGAAAATAAAGATGAATCAAAGCATTTTGAAGAAAATATTAAATTAGTTAAAGATTATTTTGATAAGGATTTATACCAATCAGGTAGTCTATGTATGTTTTGCTGTTGGCTATTGGATTATTTTGAGGTATACCCTTTAAATGTCCCGGTTGAAAATATAATTTGGGTAGATTCCTCACCATATATCCGACCTTTGGCTGAGTTAAAGGACGAATATGAAAATTTTGCTGTTGTGGTAGCTGATAACGAAATTGCTAAAATATTTTTAGTCACATCAGCAAAAGCTGATTCAGAAGAAAAAATAAAAGGAAATATAAAAAACCGTGTCAAAGTGGGAGGATGGTCTCAACAAAGGTATGAGAGGAGAAGGGATAAAAAACTACAATATTATTCAAGAGAGATCGTGGATAAACTAATTGAACTGGAGAAAAAAGAAGAATTCAGACGAATTATTCTGGTAGGTTCTAAAGAGATAATTACTGAAATAAGAAGTGCTTTGACCAATCAACTTACACGAAAATTGGTTGGTGAGAAAGCATTAAATTTAAGAAAAGGTGAAAATTACATTAACCAGGAGATATTTGATTTATTTTTCATTGAAGAAAGAAAATCCGAGACAGATTTATGGGAAGAGATAAAAAATCATTATCTGCGAGGAGAACCGGCTGTGGTTGGAGCAGAGGATGTCTTATTTTCATCAAAAATGGGAAGGGTAGAAAAAGTTATAGTGAATCGTGATTTTAAAATTGATGGCATTAGATGTAGAGATTGTGAAGGACTATTCAACGGAGAATTGGATAAATGCCCTGATTGTGGTTCAATCTCTGTTTTTAAAGTAGATTTAATTAACGAGATAGTTGAATTGCTTTCTACTACTAATGCTGAAGTCGATTTTGTGGATGAAATTGAAGAATTGAAGGATGTAGGGAATATAGCAGCTCTATTGCGCTATTGAAATTAAGGGCAGAAATGGGGCCGCATCTTGATTTGAGATATTCTAATTGACCCCGCTTCGTTGCTTTGTTAAATTTATCCTATGGCAAGACTAAGGGAAAAGCAGAACAGCCGGAAAGATAGCGAAAGGCATAAATTAACCTATTCCCTATGGTAATTAAGAAAGTAGTAAAATTCCCTCATATAACCCAATTAATTTTCGTCTTGGTGGCGATTTTGTCTTCCCCCCATATTGTCCATCCCCAGGACAAGGTGCCTATCGCTGTCCTGGATCTCGAACCAATTAGAATTGAACCGTCATATGCCATTGTGCTGTCAAACCTCGTCCGAAAAGAAATTTATTCCAGCGGAAAATATGAAATTTTAAACCGGGAAGATATAAAGACTATCCTGGATCAGCTTGCATTTGAACTGAGTGACCTCGTTGACAATAGTAATGATATCGTCAAGGTTGGCAAGGCATTAGCCGTAAAGAAGATTGTCGTGGGAAGTATCGGAAAAATTGAAAATCTCCATATTCTCACCCTCAAGTTAGTTGATATAGAAAAGATAGTAAATGAAAAGATCGTAGCCAAAAGCTACACCAGTGGCAAAACCGATATAGAGACCGTGGTAAGGCAAGCGGTAATGGAGCTGACCGGGAAAAAATTGAAAAGGCCATCGAGTCTATTATTCCCCGGTTCTGACTATACCGATCGCGACTACGAGATCGAGACCAAGTTTAACCAGGCCGCAATGCATATCCTGAAAAGGAAATACAGTGAGGTTAATAAACTCATCAAAGAAATAAAGAAATTGGATACCGATCATAAATGGAGGCAGCAGATAGAGCTCTTGTCGTCCCAGATGGCGCTCATTACGACAGCCGATGAACAAAGGATAAAGGCCATTGCCATGGCTTCGCTCAGGACATTGCTGACATGCCTCATGCAGTATTACATGGAGAACGGAAACTATCCTCCAGAAATACATGATCAGTTGCTGGATAAAATATGTTGGGAGGGGTTTTCGGAGTCTTTCTCCACCGGCATTGACTCCATTATCAGCTACCAACAGGATGACTGGGACTTTCAGCTCATTGTGATGCTAAAAACCCGGACTGAGAAAAAGCTAAAGCTTTGCCCATCCGGAGGAATTCCCATCCAGGAGGTTAAATAATTAGAGAGAAATCAGGGTCAAATCCCGACAGGCTGTTGCCCAAACAATTTTTTACTAAGAAAACAATAAAATTATCGAAAAAAATCGCTTAAAATGAACTTAACACTTACATTTAATCGTCTTTTGTTCCGTTTAGAAGGCAGTCTTTTACGTTTTCAGGATTTGAGCAACATCCTGCCAACTATTGACCCAGTACAATAAGTCAAGGTCGAAGAAGATTAAAGGAAAAGCTTATAAAAGATAAGAACTTATCCTTGCTCATGGAGAGGATTGAAAAAAGATTGTCAAAATGAAAGATTTAACCCCCCAACTTTCAAATTGCATGCACTTGACCTTAATTTCATCAGATTGAGGAGGGAAGGATGACGATATGGATTGCCATATTGCTCTCGATACTGGGAACAACCTGTATGGATTCCGGGCTTGTTCTCTGGAAAAAAGCAGCGGTTAACCTTCCTAAAATACAACTGGGATTCAATCCTCAAACTCTCTGGGCCTTCCTGACCTCCAGACTCTGGATGCTGGGCTTTGGTATCGTCATTACCGGCTGGAGCCTTTATCTGATTGCGGTCGCTAATGCCCCGATCTCCATCATCCAGCCCGCCCTCGGCTTCGGGCTGGTTATCCTCGCCCTGTTTTCCGTGTTTTATCTAAAGGAGCAGGTAAAGCCCCGGGAATGGGTGGCAGTGGCCATGATGATCTTGGGCATAGCCCTTCTGGGATTAAGTACTGACCCTTCCGAGGCCGAGCAGGTTGCCCTTCAGGGATACCTTCTCCTGATGGTAAGCATTGTTGTTGGCCTGATTATCCTGCTTTTTATCCTGCTGCAGAAGTACCTCGTTCCGAATATGAACTTGGAAGTGGTTCTGGGGATTGCCACCGGGCTCGTCATGGGACTGGCTGCTCTTTATACCAAAGCATTTTTTAACTGTCTGGATGGTGGAGATTCGCTATTAGCTTTTGCTTTTTTCCTTCCTCTGGTAATTGCTGCCAATTTTGTGGGAATTGCCATAATGCAGAGCGGATTTCAGCGCGGAAAGGCACTCATCGTTGTCTCCCTTAGTGCGGTGATAAATAAAATAGTTGCCATTATTGGAGCAATGATCAGTATGGGGGAGCATCTACCCGAAGACCCCCTTCTTGCCACTGGAAGAATCTTTGCCTTTGTCTTTATTCTTTTCGGGACCGTGCTCCTTGCCCGATTCGGCGGCGAAGGCAAGCCTGACAATCAAGATAATAAAGAAAAGGAGGTCAAAAATGTTAAGTTTTGAGCTTACTAAAGAGCAATTGGAAATGCAGGAGATGGCCCACAATTTCGCGAAGAATGAGATCCGGCCGGTGGAGACCGAGCTGGATAAGCTGGCAAATGTGGAGGAGGTATTCAAAAATGAGGCCTTCTGGAAGGTAATGCGCAAGGCCTACGAGCTGGGATTCCATCGGATGTCGATCCCGGAGGAAATGGGGGGACTGGGACTCGACCCGATAGTCATGTACTTAGTCCTGGAAGAATTAGCCTGGGGCGGTGCCGGTTTAGCCAGCAACATTCTGGTAGCACCAGTCGCGGCCATGTTCACCGCCATGTTCGCCGGGGGCAATGAAGAGTTCGTCGAGAAGTATGTGCGTCCTTTCTGTGAGGATAAAGAGGCAAAACACATTGGCGCCTGGCCCATTACTGAGCCGGAACACGGATCCGATTGCGGCTTTACTGCTGATCCAGAGATTCACCTCAAAACCTCGGCCAAACTGGATGGGGATGAATATGTGATCAACGGGGCCAAATCTGCCTTTGTCAGCAATGGAGGGATTGCCGATCTTTTGCTGCTCATGGCCTGTGTAGATCCCAGCCAGGGCACGCTGGGAACCGGGGTATTCCTTGTCCCGGGTGACCTGCCCGGGGTCTCCCGGGGTAAGCCCCTCGACAAATTGGGCCTGCGCCTGCTCAATCAGGCCGAGATATTTTTTGATAATGTCCGGATCCCCAGTGAATATATGCTCTGGCCTCCGGGTGAGGGGTATCAGATGCTGCTCGAAACTATAGTCACCTTTGGCAATACCTCCGTTGGGGTTCTCGGACTGGGGGTGGCCCGGGCCGCTTATGAAGAGGCCCTGAGCTATGCTAAAGAAAGAATCCAGGGAGGCAAACCCATAATCGAGCATCAGGCCATTGCCCTCCGGCTTTTTGATGCCTATATGTCCATCGAAGCGGCCCGAGCCCTGCTCTGGAAGGCCGCCTGGTATAATACCACCCATATGCCGGGTGACCTCCGGCTGGCTGCCGCCGCCCGGGTATTTGCCACCGATATGGCCATGAGGGTTACCGTGGAAATGGTCCAGGTTTTAGGGGGATACGGGATCTCCAAGGAATATTCACTGGAGAAATTCCTGCGTGATGCCAAACCCCTCCAGATCATGGATGGGACCACTGACATGATGAGCCTGATTGCCTCCACCAGGTTATAAGACCAGGGAGTGAAACACAAAGGGAGGGGAAAATGGCAAAGTTAGGGGAGCCAATTACGATTAAGGGAATGGAGATTAAGAACAGAATAGGCTGGGCACCGATACTCACCATGCCCACGGCCGAGGATGGCGGCGTGGGTGAAAACACGATTGGCTGGTTTGAAGCGAGAGCTAAAGGGGGAGCGGGTTTTATAATGACCGGGACAGCTAATCCGAGTGTCTCGGTATTTGAGATGATCAGGTCAATGGCCAGGATGACGCCTGAGGGAGCAGGAGCACTCAGCCTCCACGATGATGAATTTATTCCCGGTTACACTAAACTGGTTGAGAAAGTCCATGCTCATGGGACTAAGATTGGGATCCAGATTGGACTTCCCGGGCCAATGGGGATGATCGGGCCCTCGCCCTCGCCTTACCCTGCCCTGAATATGCTCGAAGTCTTAGTAGGGGTAGAGATCCCTGTCCGGGAGCTCTCCGTCGAGGAGATTGAGGAGTTTGAAAGAGACTGTGCGGCGGCAGCAGCAAGGGCCAAGGCTGCTGGCTTCGACTGCGTGGAGCTCCACTGTGCTCATACCGGGGCAACACTTCACGCATCCTTTATCTCCCCGTTTTATAATCGGCGCAATGACAGGTATGGAGGAGACTGGGAAGGCAGAATGCGTTTTCCCCTCGAAACCATCGCGAAGATAAGGGAAGCGGTTGGCGAAGACTATCCCCTATTTGTCCGAATGAATGCAGATGACCTTTTTGAGAATTTAGGGGTAACCCTAAAAGATGCCGAAGAGATTATCGCTCCCCGGTATGAGGCAGCCGGGGTAGATTGCCTCGATGTTTCAATGGGCTCCGCCACCCATAGCCCGGAAGGGATTATAATCCCATTATATTATCCCCGGGGGGCCTATATCTATTTAGCCGAGGCCATCAAGAAGGCGGTGAAGATCCCGGTAATCGGGGTTGGCCGGATCTTCGACCTCGGGCTTGCCGAAAGGTACTTAGAAGAAGGGAAGGCCGACATCATTTACTTAGGGAGGCCATTGATTGCTGACCCGGAGGCACCGAAGAAATATTTGGAAGGAAGGCCGGAGGATATCCGGATGTGTATTGGAGACCTCCCCGGTTTTGGCCAGTGCACTCCCTGCAGTATCAATTATGAGGCCAGAAAAGAAAGCCAGCTAACCTTAATCCCGGCAGAAAGGCCTAAGAAGATAGTGGTCGTGGGCGGAGGAGTAGCCGGGATGGAGGCGGCGAGGATCGCTGCCCAAAGAGGTCATAAGGTAACCTTACTTGAAAAAGAGCCCCAGCTCGGGGGGCTGGTCTTATCCCTATCAACTACTCCCCTGCTGGCTGAATTTAGAAATATCGTTGATTATCTTTCCATTCAACTGAAAAAGCTTCAGGTTGATGTGAGATTGGGGGTCGAAGCTAAACCGGGGAAGGTAGTAGAGCTCAAGCCCGATGTCGTCATCGTGGCCACCGGCTCGTCGCTCAGCATACCGGATAAAGCCCAGGGAAAGCCCCGGGTAATGAGCCATATCGAGTCGCTGAAGAGAAAATCGGAGATCGGTCAAACCGTTGTGGTCTGGGGTCTGGGCTATGGCTGCGAGTTAGCAATCTCTTTAGCTGAGGAGGGCAAGGATGTGACCCTGCTGGGCAAAGGAGCGGAGCTGGCAACAAATATATCATCGGTTAGAAGGTTCTGGATCCTGGGCCGACTCACCGATATCAATATTGCCCGGCTGGATAGTAGCCATCCCCTGGCAAAAATAAAGAACAGGATCACGAATCCCCGGGTCCTAACCGAGACCGAGGTGGAGGAGATCACCAGCGAGGGGATTATCGTAGTTGATAAAGAAGGAAAGAAGCAGTCCCTTCCAGCAGATACTATTATTATCTCGCTCGGCAGAAAAAGTAATCATTCCCTATTTGAGGCATTATCCGGTAAGGTATCGGAGCTGTATGAGATTGGAGACTGTGCAAGGGTTGGGGAGATACCGGCGGCCATCCAGAGTGCCAACGAAATCGCCCGCAAGATATAATCCCTCTTGCTGCAAATTAAAAAGGAATTTGGATTATAAGAGAAAGCAACAAGTAAACAACGTGGTATTTTGCGGAGGTCCTCTTAATTGACTAAGTGAAGCTCTGACCCTAATCTTGCCCATATCTAATTAAAATGTTAAGCCGAATGTCTAATGTCCAGGTCTGACCCCATGAACGTGATATCTAATTAAAATGTTAAGCCGAATGTCTAATGTCCAGGTCTGACCCCATGAACGTGCATTTCTTCTGGCAGATGTCTTGTTGGTCATAATTCTATGGTATCTCCTGCTTTAAAGTCGGGTTTAAGATCCCAATAGCGATGGCCTTTATACACCCTTCGGATAGAGCCCATTTGTTTTAACCATGCCCTGAATTCCGTGAGCAATTTCTCAAAAAAATTATCTTTATCAAACAGGATTGCGGCATCTTCGGAAATATCGAGATAAAGATAGTTTCTCTTTTGTGCCTCTTCCCTTGTTTTAATGATCTCCGAGAAATTACTCCATATTCCGCTCTGGAAAAGAGCATCCTTTTGTTCTGCCATCAATGCCCTTGCCTGTTTTAAAACTTTTCTTTTTGCAAATCTTCCCTCCGGAAGTCCGTCGGACACAATTAAAAGATCAATGTCAGAATAAGGAGCAGCTTCTCCTCTTGCAACAGAGCCATAGAGCACTACTGAAATAAGATCATTCCCCAGCGTCCTCCTTAAAGCATCTACATATGCCTGAGCGAAGGACTTCAACCTAATGTTGATGCTATCCCTATCAGTCATTTCTTTTTCTTGAAACCACCTTAGAGTTTCGTTTCTTTTCATTGTTCCGCAAGTTTTGAAAGAAAGTGTGCAGGTCATAATTTGCTTGTTTTGCAAGTTCTTCACCTGCTTTGCGGACATCTTGAACGATTGGGTCTCGCCGCATAATTACACCTCCATCAACTCCTCTGGTGCACAAATAAGAGATTCCCTTTCATTTGCCATACAGTTCCTGATCAATCTTATTAGCAAAAGGCTCAACATCTGCAATTCCCATAATCTTCAGAATGGGATCTTTTTCTGGATCAAATTGCGTCTTATCTGAAGCAGTCTCTACCCTATTTCGCTTGGTTTGCAGGAACTCTACGAAATCAAATATCTCCTGAATATCACTTTTGGGAAGTTTCTCTATACTCTTTATTAACCGTTCCTTTATCACCTCTATATTTACTATTGAACCCATTTGTCACCTCCTATCGGTAGCATTCATATTGTCTTACTTCCCAGGTCTTTCTTTATCCTAATTATAGCTAATACCGGATTAATTTCAAGCTTATTCACTTGCCTTGGTTCCCGGAAATAGCTTGCTCACCTTAAGACTGCAAGCTATCGAGCCTAACCCCCTCCAACTCGAACATCCTCCTCTTAAACTCTATCCCTCCGGGGGCGGAAAATCCCCCCAGACGCCCATCCTTCCGAACTACCCGGTGACAGGGAATAATAACTGGAATCGGATTCCTTCCCAGGGCACCTCCCACTGCCCGCCCTCCCCGGGAATCCCCCAGCCGGCATCCAACCCACTGGTAATTCCTTACCTCACCGTAAGGAATTGTCCGGACTACTTCCCATACCCGCCGTTGAAAATCGGAATAGGGAGAAAGATCAAGCGGAAAATCAAAATCCACTCTCTTCCCGGAAAAATACCTCTTCAGTGCCCTCTGGACGCCCTCTGTCCCCTTCCCTCCTTCCTGCGAACCCGGATATCTGGAGCGAATCCTGGCTCTAACCAAATCCTCCCTTACCTCGGGAAGAATCACTTGCATGATGCCTCTCTTCCCCTCCACCACCCCGCACCAGCCCCACTGTGTCTTAAAAATCGCCTCCCGGGTCACCCTCCCTCCTTTAACCTTCTCCCCAATCTTTCCCGCAGGTAAGATAACTCCGAATTTCTCAGAAAATAGCAACTCACAAGATACACCCCCGTCCCAATAACAATCACTCCCAGAAGCCGCAACGCTTTAACGGATAGCCCGTAAATATCTTTTGCTGCTGCACTCCACTCCCCGTATCCGCTCAGCCAGTAGATAAGCCCGCCCATTAGCAATGAGGATAAAACCACCTTGAAAATCGAGCCTAATATCTTCCCCGCCCCTATCTTTCCGAATCTTCTCCGTAAGATTACCAGCAGCAACAACATATTAATTGCCGAAGAAATTGAAATTGCCAATGCTAACCCTCCATGTTCTAAAGGGCCTACCAGCAGCTTACAGAATACAACATTGGCCAGAAGCGCCACAGTTGCCACATACACTGGTGTCTTCGTATCCTTCAACGAATAAAAGGCCGAGACAATTATCCTTACCCCGGAAAAGGCCCATAGCCCGAAAGCAAAGAAAAGCAGGGCCTGGGCAGTCATTCTCACGGTAAGGAAGTCAAACTTCCCCCGCTGAAAAAGAACATTGAGGATTGGCTCCCGGAGGATAATCAGGCCTACCATTGCCGGGATGGCAACAAAAAACGCCAACCGGAGAGAAAAGTTAAGGGTGTCTATCAATTCCTCTATCCGATTATCGGCCGCCAATCGGGACAGACTGGGCAAAGCCGCCGTGGCGATCGCAATAGCAAAAACGCCCAGAGGAAACTGAATCAGGCGATCGGCAAAATATAGATAAGTATTCCCCCCGGGCAGGCGGGAAGCAAAATAAGTACTCACCAGAAAGTTAATCTGGTAAACCGCCAGGCCCAGGATCGCGGGAACCATAAGTTTGAAAATTCTGCCAATCGCCGGATGAAAGAAACTGAAGTTGACACTTGGCCTTATTCCCACCCGATAAAGGAAGGGTATCTGGAGCGCCAACTGGGTTATCCCCCCGATAAGCACCCCTAAAGCCAAGGCATATACCGGTTGGGCAAAGTAATTGCGAAGGAGCAATGTTGTCAGGATCAGCGAGAGGTTAAGGAGCACCGGGGCCAGGGCCGG
>JAUWWP010000412.1 GCA_030616835.1 Deltaproteobacteria bacterium
GATGCCGGGGAAAGGATGGCGGCGGTTGAGAGGCTGACCCGGATTGAAACCCCGGTTTCAGATTGGGAAGAGATGGAAAAAGAGATTTCCCAGGGTGCGATTGAACGATGACTCAGGTACTTATCGATACAAATATTTTCATTTACGCTGCCGGAATACCATCCCCTTACAAGACCCCTTCTTTGAACCTTCTGAAGAAAATTGCCCGCGAAGAATTAGAGGCATACTGCGATACCGAAGTGCTCCAGGAGGTATTATACCGACATTGGCATATTAATGAATTGGAAAAAGGATCTCAGATTGTGAGGGAGATCTTGACGGTCGTTCCCCGGGTCCTCTCCGTAACCCGAGAGGATGTGATCAAGGCAGTAGAGGTTCTTAATCGGAAGGAGTTAGGGCTGCAACCTCGAGATGCGATTCATGTCGCCATTATGCTGAATAATGGGATAGAAACGATCTACAGTTATGACCGACATTTCGACGGGATTGAAGGAATAAGGCGCCTGGAACCTAAGCAGTAGTGCGTTTTCTGGTTTACCCTAGATCTGGGGTTAGGCCTTATTTTTTGCTTTTTTCATAAAAAGCCCCGCCTATCCAGTAAGTTAGAGGGCGTGCTGGAGAACTATAACCTCGGTTTCGGAGGGAAGGGAATCCTTGTTCAGCTCAACCTCGCTCTCATCCAACCTTTTAACCTTCTCCCAATTGTTTAAAAACTCATCGACCCCATCAACCGGGAACCCAAGCTTTTCGGTTTTATAATGCATGGGAACAACTACTTTTGGGTTTAGCTTCTTAGTGACATCCGTAGCCGCCCGGGCATCAATAGTAAAAAGCCCTCCCACCGGAATCAACAGCAGATCCACCTCCCCGATTCCCTCAACCTGCTGAGGGCTCAGGTGATGGCCCAGATCCCCGAGGTGACAGACCCTTATCCCGTCCACCTCAAAGCAGAAGATAGTATTCGGCCCCCTCTCCCGGCCCTGGGACTCATCATGGGAGGCTTCCACCGCTCTAAACTCAATGCCCCTGGCCTCTCCCGAGCCCTTAAGCACCTGAGGCGATCCCATCAATCCGGCAACATGATTGTGATCCTCATGGTCATGACTTACCAGGACAATATCGGCCTCATCAGGGATTTTCTCGTAACCAATTGCCCCCCCAAAAGAGCCGGCCTCATAGGGATCGGTAATGATCTTGGTTCCCTCGGCCGAGGTGATAACGAAGCTGGCATGTCCATTCCATTTCACCTTCATTGCCTTCTCCTTTCTCCGCCTCCGGCGGACTAAAGCCCCGTGGAAGCTTCTAACGGGGTTCACCTATTCAAACAAGGGGGGTGAAAGAATAGGTGGTTTGGTTTTCATGCCACTCGTTCGCTGGAGCTCGATCTCGGACAGCAGAATGCTGGGAGCAATAGTAGAGATCGGAATAAATCCGGATTCGGCTATACAGTAACCGTTTATAACCTTATAGTCATTACCGGTAACCAGAATCTTGTTGATACTGCTGAGTGGAGTTCCCACAATCTCTACTCCCCTTACCAACTCCTCCCGGCCGACTTCGGTATAAATCTTATAGACCAGAATAGGAGTTCCTTTAAAGGCCTGGAATCCGTATTTAGTGGTATTGGTCTCCCCGGCAATAATACTCCGGATTAAAAATCCAAATGGTTTCTTCTGCCTCTGGCACTCGGCGATCAATCTTTTCTTCAACTGTTCCGAAGACAACTCATTGGTTGATTTAATAATCAGGCTGCTCATTCGGGCTATGGGGTCTTCTGAGGTTGAGTTTCGGCTATGACCGTTGGAGCGATTGAACCCCTTGATTGGGGTCCGGGAAAGGAGGAAGTTTTTCAACACTCCATCCTCGACCAGAACAACCCTCTGGGCGGGAATACCTTCGTCATCAAACTCATACCAACCAGTGAGCGAAATCTCGTTATATGCCTTTAGGGTGGGATCATCAATTATCGTTAAGAATGAAGGGATTATCTCCTCTCCCAGCTTGTCCTTAAAGGTCATCCCCTCATACTCCTCCTTCTGCCTTTCCCCTTCCAGGCGATGCCCCACTACCTCGTGGAATAAAAGTCCGGCAACCTCCGGAGAAAGAATAGCTGGCCCACTATAGGGCTCCATAATCGGGGCCTTCCGCAGAGCCAGGAGCTCATCGACCAGAGACTTCATCTCAGTAACTAATTCTTCTCTACCGGGAAGCTCATCTTCTCGGGTGGTAAAGAAATGGCGATGATTCTCCAGGGACATCCCATCCTGAGCTTTGGTCGTAGCATCGAGGTAAACCGAGTAAAGGCAGTTTTCAGTTACGATCTTTGAGCCCTCGGTATTGATAAAATATCGAATAACCTTTTTCCCGCTAACCCCCATACTTGAATTAATAATCTCGGGGAATTTCTTAAAGTAGGAGGAAATCTCACGCACCCTCCCCTTCCAGAGCCCCGGATCGAAATTGAACTCACTAATCTCCCCTGAATGGATGTGTCTTTCCTCCCGGGAAAAGCTATCGATCGACTCTTCTCTTACCTTGTAAACATCCTTCCCCTTTTTCCTCAGATATCCGGAGATGGCTGCTTTATACTTATGATCCGTAAGCAGCCAGAGCTTGTTTCTGAGAGCATCTTCATCATCATCAATGGGGAGGTAAACATCGTAGTAACCGGGGCCCCCAAATTGTCTCCCCCCGGTATTATCAAACTTATAATCACCTACCCGGACTTCCCCATACAGATTTCGATAGCGGCGATCATCCACATTATATATTGCCCCATATCTTCCACTGATGCTTTTCTCATTTATGTCCTTGAGCTGGTAGCTAATAAAATATGGCCTCTGGTGGCCCTCCATTATTAACTTATTTTTGGAGCGCTTAAGCTCTTTCTCCAGGGCCTCGAGAATTATCTCTGGGCTCCAGTCAGTTCCCTTTTTTTCTTTAATCTCCTTCTGCTCAGGACGGGAAAGGGCCCTTGTGGCCTCTATGGTGGGCAGTACTTCCCTCGGCGCTGTTTTGGTCAAGCAGCCTAAGGCGGTAGATGTTAAGAGGATGATAAAGATA
>JAUWWP010000268.1 GCA_030616835.1 Deltaproteobacteria bacterium
CTCCTTTGTTGAATAATTGGAAGAGGTTATAGCAAAAGCCAGCTTTAACTAGAAATCAATCCATCATAAGAAAGTGTTACCGATCTATTGTCCTTTTAAGTGTTACCGATCTATTGTCATAAACCCCTTAGCCTAACAATGTTATAGAAAAACTGTACTCTTTGCGGTCTTCCGCATATCTTTAATTCCCTTGCATATTTCTGTGAGGCGGTTTTATTCATTCTCGCTCTTTTGGAAATTTATTCGCCATAATCTGCCTTGCTCTTCTTAATCTGGAAGAGACAGTGTCCTCCGGACAATTTAATATAGAAGCAATATCTTTCGTTAATACCTTCACCATAAATTTATCTTTCTTTTCGCCTCCGAGCAACTTTTCTCGTTGCTGATATAATTTTCTAAGATGTTCCTGAAGCTCCAGGTATTTAATCCTCAGCTTTTCGGTACCTTCTTCTTTATCTATGCCCAAGGACTCTATTTCTTTCTTTAGGACCGTGACATCGCTCTCCGATTTCGAAATTTTAGTCCAGACTCTCGTAAGTCTCTCTTCCTTCAGTTGCAATTTTTCTCTCTGTTTATGTAATTTCTCCTTGACCTTTTCAATCTTATCTAAAACCTCACGGATTGATTGTTTGCTTTCCCCTGCAATCCATAAAATATCCTCTCTGTCCACTTCATCAAGTTCATCCAATAGTCTTAGTTTCAAAGTTATCCGATATTTTGGAGGCAAATCCTCAAAGCGCCACCGGACAGTCCTTAGTTTCTCCTCTAGCTCAAGAGTTATCGCAGGGTCTTTATCATCAAGAGATTCAGGCACCTCTCCAAAGAAAATAAGTTCTACGCTTTCTCTACTCTTTTTCCTTGCGAAGTCAATTAATAGATTTTTAAGAACCTTATTGAACCAAGTGATAAATTTGGCTTTCGAAGGGTCAAATTTGGCCAGTCGCTTTCCATCTTTAAGCTGTTCGAATGCATACAAATAGAATTTGTCATTCTCTATGGTTTTGCTGTTGTATTTTGCAAAGTTCCAGATATGCTTGCTATATCGATTAAGAAACTCAAGCCACGCTTTCTCATCTCCTTGACCGCAGAGCCTTATTAGCTCATTCTCCTCAAGACTACTATTTGCCCTCATTATATATTACGAAATAAAATGGGTTTTTCTTTCAAACTTTTTACAAGAGAATATCCCAAGTTTAGTTGAACCTATCTGCCGAATAAATTATTTGGCAGGCGAGAAAGAGGATGCGGCTTACCCCGAATTATGGTAAAATTAGGGAAAATATTAACTTCTTCAAGACCTCCAGGTGGGAGGGAGAACCGCCATGAAGAAAAGCTATCACATTGTTGAGAAAAAAACAACTTGTCCTGGGCCCTTCGCTACCGCTCAGGATAAATTCCGTCGAAGGGGAGGGGGTGAAAATTTTATCAATTTTCCCCCCTCACCCTTCAAATGTAGGGGTTCGATTTTCAGCCTTCGTAGCCACTACGGCGAAGTAGGCCATCGAACCCGACGGGCTTGATAAATCAAGCCCCTACAATAAATATACAAAGGGAGAGGAAGTAATAACCAGTAAAATTGATCCGCAAATAGGTTTTCATCTTTCGTGGTGCCCTGAAAGGGTATGAGAGTTTGGATTTTAACCTGAAGGGTCTTTTGGAAATTTAAGATCGCCAATCGCCAAAAATAGATCGATGTCCAATATTCTCCTGGCTGACGGCAGTATAGCTGAGCAGCCCGATCCGGCTGAGCGGCGGGTGGTATGGATTCTCGTTATTGGGCTGTTAATATCCACGGCCTTCTTCACCGTCTTGCACCACGGGTTCCCCCAGGCACTAAATGTGCCCTCGAACGAGGGAGTACCCTATACGGATTATCCCTCGATGTTCATCCTTGATCTGATCCCCATCGGCCTGGCCTGGCTCTGTTTCCACCATGCCTGGCGGCGTCTGGGGCTTTACCGGGCCATGCTTTTCCTGGGCGGCTCTTTCGCCTTCACCGGCCTGGAGGAGAGCATGTGGATCCTGTTAGGCCGGTATAGTCAGGAGATTCAGGTAGCGCTTCCCTTTGCCCAGGAAGCAGCCCTTGGCGAGAGCACTCAAGAGGTCTCCGGCACCTATTATTTCACCCGGGGGTTCTTCTGGTTCATCGAGACACCGGTGATGGCCTGCCTGGGCTGGTTCTTCGTGGCCTATTCCTGCATATATGTGGCTCGTCTGCTCATGCCTCGGGCTCGCATCCTGGGGAGAGCCGCGGTGGGCGGACTCCTGGCCCTGAACCTGGATCTGTGGATCGACCCGGTCCAGACCCATGAGGCCCTCATCTCCTGGGTATGGGCCGAGCAGGACCCGATAAGCATCTTCTCCATCCCCTTGAGCAACTTCATGGGCTGGTTCCTGCTCATCTTCCTCTTCGCCCTGGTGTTCGAGAGGTTGCCTAACATGGTCAAGCGGTGGGGACCGGCCAAGGCCGCGGCTTACTTCTACGGGATACTCCTTGCCCTGGAGATCGGCATCCTTCTCTTTTTCGTAATCTACGGCTCGATCGCCGTGCGGCTTATCCCCGAGCCGGTTAATCTGACCATCTGGGGAATATGACCATGGAAAATCCCCCCTAACCCCCCTTTTCAAAGGGGAACAATCCCCCCTAACCCCCCTTTTACAAAGGGGGGAATAAGGGGGGATTTAGTGGCGTTAACCCCCCGATGGGCATCGGGGGGGAAAGGAGGTTGTTAAAAATGCCTACTCGACAATCCTCGCGCTTCGATAAGATCCTGGATTACTTTCCCATCCTGGCCTACTTCGGCTTCTGGCTGCAAGGGGCAGCCATCGGGGCTATTATCACCGGCGATCCCCGGCTGATGAAGCTCGGCTTCGTCACCATACCCGCAATCGCGGCCATGTTTTTGGCCATCTTCAAGATCCATAAGCGCCACCGGGATTCTGCCGATAACCAGAGCTAACCGGGGACCGGCGTCTCCACCACCGAGGCAGAGCAGAAAATCTAATGACAAATTCATTTATTTCAGGGAATAGCGGGGACTTGGACCTTATCTCTTGAGTAAAAATTGTAAGGCACATCCTTTTGACATTGCGTGCTTTTTTGCGCTTGGAGGTTTATCGGTATGCGGAGCAAAGAGATATTATCTGTGAGGTGGGAGCAGTATGAAAAGAATCCGGTTATCAATCCGCCTTTTCCGTCTCCAATAATTGCTGACCCTACTTTTTTGTTACCCGAATCTACCGTGGATGGCAAATGGCATTTATTTGCTCACTCGTTGATTGGTATCCATCACTTCATTTCTTCTGATGGAATAGTATGGAAAAGGCTAAAGGGCATGGTTTCTTTTAAGAGTATACGACCTTTCGTTTTCAAGGAAGGGGATAAATACTATCTTTTTTATGAAAAAATTTTAAGTTTTTTTCCCTATCATTCACACCTGGAATTAAGAGAATCCTTAAACCTTTTTAAATGGAGCAAACCTGTGGTTATCCTTAAGCCCTCCTTAAACTGGCATAAAGATGGGAGTAAATATGGTGCCGTTAGTAATCCTTGTTTGGTAAAGGAAGATAATGCTTATAGGCTTTACTACAGTGCGGGGCTGGTTTACTTGAAAGACTGTAAGTTCTATGAGCCCAAGTATATCGGAGTTGCGAATTCTAAAAAAATTACCCAGGAATATGAAGTTTTGCCACATCCCATAATTTCTCCATCTATTGATGATATGTACTCAAATCTTGGGGCCGGTTCTATCAAGGTGATAAAAACAGATGATGGACATGTGGGTTTTCAAAATGGTATTTATTGGGATTACCGTAAAAGCCATAGCGGTTCCGCGATAAGGATTTTAGTATCACTAAATGGATATGAATGGAATTTGTTTAGGGATGAGCCTATAATTAAACCTGACCAAGGCTGGAAAAAAACCCATGTATATGCGCTCGATGTTAAGAGGGTAGGGAATAAATTCTACCTTTACTTTAATGCGAGGAGTGGATGGCTTTTTGGAAAGGAATACATTGGGCTTGCTTTTGGGCTTTAGCTTACTATCATTTTATGAAACCCCGATTTTTCCTAATCCTTTTTCTTCTTAATTCATTATTTTCCTTTAGTGCCTGTTCTAAGCAAGGTGAGCAGTGGAGTGAGATGGAAATCTCGGTGAGAAAGAAAAGGGGGACGTAATTAATATATTAACATTTCCTTAAATATCTTTGCTATTCCCCCTAAACCTATCCCACCAAAAGTCAATTTATTAATTACGTCCCCTAATTTCCTTAGAAATAGAGGCTTAACTCTAGGTTTTTCCATTGAGCATACTCTTTAAGATCTTTCTCAATAGCCATCCATACAAGAGCTACTATAGCTGCGTCATCGAGAAAACCTACGACTGGAATAAAATCTGGAATTAAATCCA
>JAUWWP010000001.1 GCA_030616835.1 Deltaproteobacteria bacterium
ATCCTGGATAGCCGGGGCTTTTCCATTCTCCGTAGTACTACGAAGGATGAACAAGCCCCGGTATTTAGTCGTCTCAGGCGGGCAACCTATCCGTTTATGAATAGAAAAGAGAAGATCAAGCGGGCAAAGATCTCATGGTATTCCCGTAAGGAATGCGTGGACCGATACTATCAGGATAGGTTCGTTCAGCCCCTGGGGGCGATCCGGGATGTGGTGGAGAAAAAGATTGTCCTCAGTAATGTCAAGGGAAAGGTTCTGGATGGAGGCTGCGGGCCCGGGCGTTTGGCGCTGCAGATTGCCGGGAAAGGGCTCGAAGTTATCGGCGTTGATGCCTCTCGGGAGATGTTAAATTATGCAGATAAGGAAGCAGAGAAAAAAGGTTTGGGTAATGTTAAATTTGAAAATGCAGATATCCAGTATTTACCTTTTGCCGATAGCAGCTTTGATTCGGTAGTATCGGTCCATGTTCTTTTCCACCTCCCCCAATGGAGGGAGATC
Source organism: Deltaproteobacteria bacterium (assembly GCA_030616835.1). Taxonomy (GTDB): domain Bacteria; phylum Desulfobacterota. The sequence continues at coordinate 499 of JAUWWP010000001.1, forward strand.
CTTGGGGAGTTTGTCCGGGTAGTTAAGCCGGGAGGGAGGCTAATTGTTGAACTGGTGAGCGGTGATTATGAAGGCTTTGTTGCCCGATATAATCCCTTAAAATATTTAAGAAAGTTATTCGGCCTCTCCCCCAGGATCGCTCCGGAAATAAATCCTGACCAGGATTATTATGCTCGGGTTTACCTGAAGGAGTGTAAGGAGGTATTAGCTATCGCCGGGGCAAAATTTATAAGAAAATATTCTTTTGATCTGCCCAACTCGATCTGGTTCAGGAATAGATTTTTCGGGGGAGAAAAACTGGTCAGTAAGCTCTTAGCATTTAAACCGTTCTTCTGGCTGGTCTACTTTTTAGAGCTTTGGGTCTTTCGCTACCTGCCTACAGCTTTCGCTCCCCGATATTTTGTTATTGCCAAGAAGCAGAAGTAATAATAAACCATAGATACAAAAATGAATGTCCTGCATATTAACTTTGATGTTGATAGCCAGATGGCGTATTGGGTGGGTGGAGTACCTTCGGTAGTTCAGAATATCCTGAAATATACCAAGAGTGAAGACCTGCATCATTTTCTTTTAACTGCGGATTGTAGATATTCGGAGTATAAGCGGGAAAATGATGTCCATATAGTTCCTTGCCAGAGATCCAGAAGGAACAGGTTTCTGGCGAATCCGGCTAATATGTTGAGCATTCTCAGAGGAATAGATATCGTTCATTTCCATCACCCGGTAAAAAAGAAATTAAGTCTTTGGATAAAGCTACTGAAGCCAAGATTGAGGATAATTGAGACAATCTATTCAAGGCCGGTGAGGGATTATTCCTTGAGTAATATTCTGGTTGATCAAACCATAGCAATTGATAATGACTTATATGAGCATCTACTTAGCCGGGGGTTCCCCCGGAAAAGGCTTTCTTTAGTCGGAATTATCCCGGATTTCGATCGGTATAACTTTAGTAATTATGAACCAGAAAGGAAAGTAGGCGGGTTAAAGATATGGTTTTCGGCCGGGGCACGGAAAGAAATGGGCCTATTTTACCTGTTAGAGGAGATAAAGGAGATAAATAGCTCACCGGAGCTGGGCAAGCGGTTTGAATTTATAATATCAATCGCCGACCATCCGGGGCTAAAAGCGGTAAAAGGGGAGGTCGAGAAGATAATAAGCTCATACGGGTTAAACAATGTAAGGTTAACCGGATGGTTCGAAGATGTTCCGAGATTTATGAATTCAGTAGATATTGTTGTCTTTCCCATTATTGATCACCGGGATAAAATGAACACCCCGCTAATGATGCTGGAGGCAATGCTGATGAAAAAGTTAATCATTTCTACCCCAACCGGGGGAATACCAGAGGTGATTGATAGGAAGAATGGGATTCTATTTAACCAGAAGGGGCAATCACTTCGTGACGTTTTACAAAAAATTGATCTGAATAGTATCCCATTGCTACAAGAGAGGGCAAGGGAGACAGTTTTAAAGAAGTTTTTGCCTGAAAAAAAGAGGCTGACTAATCTCTATTTTGGATTAAAGTGAGCCATTATCCTAAATGAGCAGCCAACTTTTTAAAAAAATAAGTCATTTCATTCGGCAGCGGGGAGTTATCTTACTAATGATCCCCATCGCTGCTATGTACCTTTTGACTCTCAATAATCACTGGATACCAGAGTGGGATAGTGTAATCTACATTTCTCTGGCCAAATCACTTGCTGCCGGAGAGGGTTACAAATATACGGGATTCTTCTATGTGCCATATCCTTTTTATCCTTTTGCTTTTCCGCTGCTTTTATCCCCCACCGTGCATTTTTTCGGAGTGAATTTTTTGCTTATGAGATTATTAATAGTAATTATGGGAATTTGTTCAATCGGGCTGGTGTATTTAATGTTTAGGGAGCTATTTAAGGACAGATGGTTGGGGATTTCAATTATGCTGCTTACCGCCTGCTCATACTCGCTTCTTTCATTTACCAGGCACATAATGTCTGAGGTTCCTTATCTGTTTTTCTCGCTCCTCAGCATAATTTTCATTGATAAATACCGGGGTGAGAAAAGTTACCTGACCAAAAATGCGCTAATCGGAACCCTGTTTTTGCTGCTTACTTACTTTACGAGAATGGCAGGTATATCATTAGTCGGCGCTTCGGTTCTCTCCCTATTTTTTGGAAATAACCAGCGGAAGAATTTAGCTCTAAACTTTAAGAAGGCAGGATTGGTGGGGCTGATATTTATCATTTTCGCTTCTGCCTGGATGATCAGAAATCATTTGACGAAAGAGCCTTTTCTCTCCGGAACAAAGGAAGGGCTCGGTTACCGGCACGATTTAATTTCAGTGGAACTATATAATCCTCATTCGGAGACTATCGGTATTAAGGATTTTTCCATAAGGATCCGTGATGGCATAAGTTATTATGGAGGACTACTGCCTCGAATGGTCGTCCAGAGGCCTCCTCGAACATTTCTAATTGCTAAGCTTCTGACCCTTTTTATAATTCTTTGGGGATTTATCTATTGTAGTTTTAAGCGAAGGGGGATAAGCGAGTACTATTTCTTTCTATATATAACTATGTATATCCTGTGGCCACATAGAATTGGGTCAAGATTTCTGATCCCCCTCATTCCTTTTATCTTTTATTATTTTATTACTGGTATCCGGGAAGCTTTAAACTTGTTGGCAAGCAAAATTTCAAACCAGGAAAAATTTGCCAAAGTATTGAATAAGCCGGCCCTTACTTTTATTGTTTTCGCTTTAATATTTTATTATTTGCCTGCAGATATAAAAATTATCAAAGAAGAGCGCACCCATACCTATTATACTAAAGGAAAGGCTGACTTTATGGAGCTGATTAAATGGGTAAAAGAGAATACACCTCCCGAGGCGGTGATTATTAGTAATAACGCTCAATTAGTATATTTCTTGTCGCAAAGAAAAACATTTTTCTTCCCCTGGGGAAATGACAAAAAAGAGATTATGAAATCAATTTATAAATACGGGATTGATTACGCCTTTATCAACCCGGGCATAGGTCATACAAAAAAATATCTCCTACCGATAATTCAAAGTAATGTTAATAGATTTGAGCTGGTGCACCAGAATGAGAGTGGATTGGTATATCGGGTCAAACCCGAAGGGTAGTATATGAGTGGATTAACCAGGATCTTAAGCGAAGATGCTCAAGAAAGGTCACGGGAAATTGCTAAATAATTGGGAGGAGACCCAACCAAACTCTACCCGAAAATGGCTGTTCCGAGTCGTTTTGGCAGGCTTTGTCATTCTCATTTGCGAATTGGTTCTCTACTTCTTATCCTGGATCTCTCCCCGGGTCAATGGCCTCCTTTCCCCTACTGGACCTCCCCGAATTGATATGACAATAAAGGACGAGAGGTTAGGCCACCGACCGAACCCGGTCTATCCAGATCATGATGACTGGGGATTTCGTAACAGGGAGGTCCCGGAACGCGCCTTTCTCGTTGTCCTGGGAGATTCTCAAACATACGGAGTAGGTGTTTCACGCAAGCAGACTTGGCCCCAACAGCTTGGAAGGCTCATCGGTCGAACCGTTTACAACATGGCCTTTGGCGGTTATGGTCCAGCTCATAATCTGATTTATTGGGAAGATGCCCTTTCTCTCCAGGCAAAGATGGTAATAGTTACTTTCTATACCGGCAATGATCTCTACGATTCTTACAACCTAATTTACAATAGTGATGTGCTTCGGAATATGAGAGCAGTGGACAGTAAGCTAATTGAGGAACTAAGTAAGGCCGAGGCATTGGCTAATAAGGTTACCGGGCCAGTTACGATTGTCAGAAGCATAGAGAGCAAACAGCCACTGCGTCACGGCTTCCTTAGAGAGTTTATTATCGAATATTCTAAGCTCTATGGTATGCTCCGAACGGCAAAGCGCGTTTTCTCGAAACTTCGCAATTCCCTGTCAAATCAAGCCAAAGACAAGAATTGGCTGCTGCAAAAGAAGGAGGCTCTCGAACTTCCGGATCACGGTTTAGTAATTGAGTCTGATAAGTTCCGAACGATTTTAACTTCAAAGTATCGCTTACGTGTGCTGGATCAGAGCGACCCTCGTATCAGAGAGGGCCTAAGAATCTCCTTGGAAGTGATCCATCGGATGCACAGGAGAGCACAGAAACTTGGAGTCGAGTTTATGGCTGTGCTCATACCCACAAAAGAACTGGTCTTCCTTCCCCTCGTCGAGAAAATATGGTCAGATACACCTAAAATTTATACCCAGCTTGTAACGAATGAAGAAATAACCCGAAAGGCCACGAAAGAATTTTTGGAAAAATCTTCCATTCCCTATGTTGATACTCTGATATCTCTCCGGCAATGTCTGAAAAGGGGTAACCAACCCTACCAGGCTTCCCGCGATGGGCATCCAAATAAGATTGGGCATCGTGCGATCGCCGAACAGATTGCCTTAGAAATAGGGAGGAAGAAGCCCTGAGTGAGTGATCAGAATTAAAATAATTAAAATGGTACTTCATAATCACCAACATTTTTTATGTTAAAAATTTCACAGAATTTATCTGCCATTCTATTTCCTATATATTCATAAAACATGATCATGGAATAATGCCCAACCGGAAGGACGATTCTGTCTGGTTTACCCATATCCTGCCATAGCCGCTCAGATGTGGATGGGGGCATCACCCGATCAAAAGCTGCATCTATCATTAAGAAATTTCTTGGATTTAGCCTGTGCGCTAACGTTAGTGGATCAATTTCTTCTGTGTACGCCGCAACATACTCGCCAAATTGCTCAAGACAAATTTGCTCTTCTTGCATAGACGCCTCCCTTTATCCTCTCATCAACTCCAGCAATCAGGCTTGCAACAAGCGCTACCATACTTACCCCGGTGACACCAAGCTTATCTTTATCAATCTCATGCTGCTCGATTAACCAACCAAGCCCGCGTCTGCCATCTGTCACCATTTGTTTAAATGCAGCTTTAATGTCATCTAAGTTACCTTTAACCTGAATTATGCACAAAATATGTTTTTTTAAACAATCATGTGCATAAAATTTTATGCATCTATTTAGTCTGCTTTTAAAATCTCAATAAAAAACAGATCATTATCTATTCAATTCTTCTGTTTGATTATAATTTAGGTAGGTAAGCTGATTTGAAAATATACTTCTCCCCAATCCTGCAACTTCTCTGCTTATTTCCTAAAAGGTTTTTCCGTTCCCCCAACTTATCAATTTTCAAAGAACAAACTTAGTCTTTACCTACCGAAAGACTGATATTGGTGTTTTAAACACCGGGAGAAACCGCTCTCCTTGCCTTCGGACTTGGCGTAAGCGGTGCATCAGGGCGTGGAATTTCTCTTTATACTGATAATGATCGCTGTAACATATTCTGGTTCGCCCGGAATGGCTGATTATCTTAGCGGCAAGGAAAATATACTTTAATCTGGCGGTAGATAACATCGTGCGTTTATAGACCTCACCTTCCTCAACGTTGAAAAGCATTAACCAACGATTAAAATTATAGGCCAGCATGGCCAGAAGAAAGAAGTTCATATTAGCAATGAAATTCCTTGAGGGAACTGAGGCAACGCCAGCATCGTTATTGGCCTCCTTGATCAGGTTCTCGGCATCTGCCCGGCCATCATAGAAATTCATCAATCTCAGAGGGGAGCCTTTTATATTGGTTACGAAAACCCGATAAGTATATTGCTCAGTCTCAAAAAGCTGGTATTGCTCCTGGGGCTCCTCCTCTTTTTTAAAGCGCACGGACACAAATCGCTCCGGCACCGCCCAACCAACAGGCTGATAGAAAAACTCCGTAACCCCCTCGGTATCCTTGGCCCTCTCCCACCTGACATTGTTAAGCTTATGCTTAAGCCGGGAGGTCTTTTGCGCCACAATTATGAACTCAGCTTCCTCTTGCTTGTAAGCCTCCACCGCCTCTTTGCAGTATAAGCCTGCATCAGCTCGGCTCCTTACCCGCTTAACCTGAGGGGGTAGAGAGGCAAATGCTTCATGGATATGCCTGGCGATCTCCTCTCCCGTGAGATTATCTCCACTGCGTTGCCTTCCCGTAATATACTCCCCGGTCTCGGAGATAAAAGATAGGATAGGTTGGTAGCTCTTTTTCCCTCTGTGCTTGGGGTTATAACCCCTCCTTCCCCCAGCCTGCTTGCCATAGATAGTATTTACGGTGGTGTCTGTATCTATAGTGATGCGAGAAAACCCTATGTTGGCAGCATCCCAAACCCGACCGAGCATCTCCTGGTTGACCCTCTTTAACTGAACTACATTGAATATCCTCAATGATTGCAAAAATCTCCAAAAGGTGCTCTGAACCGGAAGGCAGGCTACATGTAACATGCCCGTAATAATAGGATCCAATGAGATATGAACCATATGGTTTAACCGGTCAAGACCGAGGTAAAGGGCCAAGAGAATGGAGAGAATGAACTGATAAACCCCCATTGACTTTGGCTTTCTATGAACTATAACAACCTCCTCTATAAGCTCCTTGAACCTCAATTTCTCCAGCATTGTGGCCAGGGGTAACAACCCCCCAAAAGGGGTCAACTGCTTACCCTTAAAATCATAAGGGGTGGAAGCCTTTATTTTCCTTATCCCTCCACCCCTTCCTCCAAATACTTGATTTTTGTGGCTCTTGTTGGTATTCTTATTTCGTTTGGTAACCATTTGGGTTCCTCCTCTGGTTTGTAATGCGGTAAATTTTGTTGTTGTCAAATCCAGTTTATACCGCATCCAGAGGAGGTTCTCAAGTGGTTACCGGACAATTTCTATCCTTTCAGTGCATAATTCAGGTTTAAGAAGGTCTCTTTTGCCTTCAAAGCCAAGTTAGACAAATTTGTCTATCGGGGTTTACTTCGATACTCCCTTGTGTTAAGTTTTTCATGTTGTATCTTCCTTGCTCCCTTTGGAGTAGGGGCAATTCATGAATTGCCCCTACTGCCGGAGAGATAAGTTTGAAAAAAGTGAAAAATATCGTAATCGCACTTCCCGCATCATTCCTGATAGTGGCTTTGCTCTGCGAGGCTTCGGCAAATGCAATATCAATAGAGGGGACAGAACCAATAATAATCGAAAAGAAATACCTTGAGATTCTACCCCACGGAAGGACGACCGGTTCAATATTTGAGAACTGGCTTACCCCGGTAGTCTTCCTGCCCGTCGAGACCGGGGGCTTGAGCCGGGTGGACTCCCCGAGATTCAGTTGCCGGGGAATAAGCTGGGTTGAACAGAACTGGATTTTGAATGGAGTTGACATAACCGACCCATTTCTCTATTTTGGGTTAAAGTGAGCCACTGTCCTAAATAGGAAGGGATATTAATTTAACAAGCGTTTTATTATTGTTTCTGAGTTCATCGCATAGATGAGTTCAAGGTATTAGGCAACTTTTTAGAGGAATGAGTGACTTGAGCATGCGGGAGGATGAATGGTAAATTAAGATACGAAAGGGGGGTCTTATGAAAAAACTAAGCGAAAATGAGGAAGAGAGATATTCAGCCCGTGTAGCTGTTATCATCGGTGTTATTTTAAGTCTTTCGATGGGATTTTTAGACATTGCGATAAGTATGTTACCCCAACCATCTGGATTCTCGTCATTTTCATTTATCTTGCCACCTCTGGTAGCAACAATAAGTATTTCTTTTTTCATCTACATGATTTTATGGTTATTGGTCATTCCTCAGCTAATGCGTTTTCTCAAGATGGACCCTAACGCGTTGGCCATTTCGCTTGCAGTATTTTTGGGAACAATGTTTACCTTGACTTCACTAAGCGGTTTGATTCACTTTCCTCTGGATCCACATGAATTTTTCGAATTATTTATAATGTTTTCGATCTGTCTTTTGACTTCGATAGCGACCTATTTTGCAAGCAAAGCTTTTGCTCATATGTCAAACTACCGCAAAACTGTCGTTATCTTTAGCCTTGCCCTGCCTTTTGTGCTTGCTCAAACGATGATGTTTGTATGGTTGCACAGATATCAGATTGGGTCTTTTTTTTCGAAGCCATCTTTTCTGGTCAATATCGGTTATATCTTGACTGTTCTTTTTACTCTTGCTCTATTCTATCTTATAGGTCAAATACTTATGCTCATGAGATTACTTATTGCTTTTATGATTCTCATTTTTTTAAGTCCTTTTGTGATGTTGATTGCTATGCAGGCTCCCAAATACCCTTTAAAGGAGTTCAAAAACAAAGATCATAAAATCAAACATGTGATTTTGATCACAGTGGATACCCTGAGGGCGGATGCCCTTTCCTGTTATGGTTACCAAAGCGAATCTACTCTTCATATCGATCAATTAGCAAGAGATGGAATTCTTTTTAACCGGGCAATTTCGTCTGCTCCCTGGACATTACCGGCTGTTGCTTCAATTATGACAGGGCTTTCTCCTTCGGTTCATATGACAGTAGAGCATCAATCTAAGCTTTCAGATATACTGCCAACTTTAGCCGAGTATATGCGCGACGCTGGCTACTTTACTAGTGGAATTGGATCAAATTTACTTCTTACACCCAACTATAAGATATCGCAAGGCTTTCTTGAGTATAATTTCTTTCCAAAACCATCGTTTGGTAGTTCCATCGGAGCGAAACTTCTTCAACGAGTATTTCCCCGCAAATTTCGACTAAGAGTGTCAACCCGTGATCTAACCAATTTAGCTTGCAAGTGGTTGAAAGAGAACTATGAGAAAGATTTTTTCTTGTGGTTACACTATTTTGACCCACATTATCCATATATGCCTCCAACTGATTTTCTTCCAGAATCGGAGCCACTGCCACGTATTGGCACGGGGTTTTCAAAAAAGGAGGAAGTTATCAGTGGACATTTTGTTCCATCATTAGTGGAAAGAGACTGGATAAAGGAGCTCTATGGTGGTGAAGTTCGATATGTTGATAAGAGTATTGGAAGGCTTCTCGCTCTTTTAAAGCGGCTAAATCTATACGATGAGTCCTTGATTATCCTTACGAGCGATCACGGAGAGGAGTTCTGGGAACATGGTAGTATTACACACGGGCATACCCTCTATCACGAACTACTTTGGGTTCCCTTGATAATAAAGCCTCCAGAATCTGCTTCAAAGGGAGAAATAATAACTAAAGTAGTATCGACTACATACATAATGCCCACAATTCTTGATCTTTGCAGGATCAAATATGAGACTGATTATCTTTCTGTCGGTTCTCTTTCATCATTGTGGAGACCAAATCCTGACACTTTCGACGCGCAACCAATATTCAGTACTGCGGTATCACTTTATGAGGATCGAGAATCTATTATTTTTGATGGGTTAAAATATATCCGTTCTCTTCTGACAAATCGTGAAGAGCTTTATGATCTGGCTTGCGATCCCAAAGAACAGATTTCTATTGCCTTTTCATCTCCAGAGACGATTCAGAGAGCAAAAAATATTTTGAGAGAGCTTAACGGGACTGCTAAGAAGCTCAGAGAACACTATGGAATAATGGGCGGGGAAGAAATTAAATTTGATAAGGAAATAATAGAAAAACTTAAATCTCTGGGCTATATACGATAAAAGATATATATTTCATTTTAAGATAATTAGAACTTTGCATGAGAGCGAAACCTACAAAAAACCTATTAAAATTAATTATACTAAGATAATCAAAAGAAAGCAAATATAAAACGACTCCCTCTTTAGAAGTATTTATTTAACCAGAAAGAGCAGTTTTTTACAAGGATTTCCAGAGAATTGATCCTAAAAAGTATCTCTTTGTTGCAAGAAAAGGCAAGGGAGACAGTTTTGAAATTGATCCCTATCTTTTTTTCAAATGAGCCACTGCCCTAAATGAGCAGCCAAATTTTTATAAAAGTAAATAATTTCATTAAACAACGAGGAGTCATCTTACTAATGATCCCCATCGCTGCTATGTACTTTTTGACTCTCAATAATCACTGGATACCAAGCTGGGATAGTGCAATCTACATTTCTCTGGCCAAATCGCTTGCTGCTGGAGATGGGTACAAATATATGGGTTTTTCGCATACGAAATATCCTTTTGTCTTTCCTTTGCTCTTATCACCAATTCCGCGGTTTTTCGGAGACAATTTTTTACTGATGAGATTACTGATTGTAATTCTGGGTATCTGCTCAATCTACCTCGTATATTTATTATCTAAGCAGTTACTTGACAAATGGTTGGCGATTTTAATAATGCTGCTTACAGCCAGCTCACATAGTCTCTTGTCTATATGTACAAGGATATTCTCTGAGATACCTTATCTATTTTTCTCACTAATTAGCATAATCTTCATTGATAAGTACAGTAGAGATAAAGGGTACTTGAATAGAAATGGATTGATCACAATATTGTTTTTGCTGCTGGCTTACTTTACAAGATCGGCGGGTATATCATTAGCCGCGGCTGTATTGCTGTTTCTGATATGGAAGGATGATTCAAGCATAGATATGAAATTAAGGTTTAAAAAGGCAGGATTTGTGGGTCTGACATTTATTATTTTTGCCTCAGCCTGGGGTATTCGGAATCAATTAGTTAAAGAACCTTTTCTATCAGGAACATTGGAGGGATCCAGTTACATAGATTTAATATTGGAACCACCAGATAAGTCTTATCCAGAGGGTACTGGTGTTAAGAATCTATTTTTAAACATTCCTGATAGCATAAGTTACTATGGAGGACTTATTCCTCGAATGATTGTCCAGAAGCCTCCTCGAACATTTCTAATTGCTAAGCTTCTGGCCCTTTTTATAATTCTTTGGGGATTTATCTATTGTAGTTTTAAGCGAAGGGGGATAAGCGAGTACTATTTCTCTCTATATATAGCAATGTATATCCCGTGGCCATATAGACAAGGTGAAAGATTTCTAGTTCCCGTTATCCCCTTTATCTTTTATTATTTTATTATTGGTTTGAAATTAATCCTAAAAGCTTTAGGCTTGTTTATAAGAAAAACTTTAAATCGGGAAATTCTCCCTGATACCTTCAGCAAGGCTCTTCTCTCATTCGTTGTTCTTGGGTTGATCTGCTATTATTTAAATTCGGATATAAAGCTCATTGAGAAACAGCGAAGGAATACTTATTATACAGGGGAAGTTGCTGATTTCATAAATGTTATTAAATGGTTAGGGGAAAATACTCCTATAAACAGTGTAGTTGTAAGTGACCGAGCTCCGTGGGTGTATCTCCTTTCAGGTAGAAAAACATTTTCTTTTCCCCGGGTGCATGACGAAAAAAAGATTATGGAATCAATTTACAAATTTGACACCGATTATGTCATTGTCAGCCCGGTTATCGGTTATGCAGAAAAATACCTGAAGCCGGTAATTCAAGGTAATGTTGATAGATTTGAACTGGTGCACCAGAATGAGAGTGGATTGGTATTTAGGGTCAGACCCGAAAGGTAATATATGAGCGGATTAAGCGGAATTCTATCTATATATACTCATGGAAGATTACAGGAAAGCGATGAATAATGGTAAACAAACTCAACCAAAGTCTACCCGAAAATGGTTCTTCCGAGTCGTTTTGGCAGGCTTTGTCATTCTCATTTGCGAATTGGTTCTCTACTTCTTATCCTGGGTCTCTCCTCGGGTCAATGATCTCCTCTCCCCTACCGGTCCTCCCCCAATTAATATGATAATAAAGGACAAGAGGTTAGGCCACCGGCCAAACCCGGCCTATCCAGAACATGATGACTGGGGATTCCGTAACAGGGAGGTTCCGAAACGTGCCTTTCTCGTTGTCCTGGGAGATTCTCAAACATACGGAGTAGGTGTTTCACGCAAGCAGACTTGGCCCCAGCAGCTTGGAAGGTTCATCGGTCGAACCGTTTATAACATGGCCTTTGGTGGTTATGGTCCTGTTCACAATCTGATTTTTTGGGAAGATACCCTTTCTCTCCAGCCAAAGCTGGTAATGGTTACTTTCTATGCTGGCAATGATCTCTATGATTCTTACAACCTAATTTACAATAGTGATGTACTTCGGAATATGAGAGCAGTGGACAGTAAGCTAATTGAGGAACTAAGTAAAGCCGAGGCATTGGCTAATAAGGTTGCCGGGCCACTTACGATTGTCAGAAGCAGAGAGAGCAAACAGCCCCTGCCTCATGGTTTCCTCAGGGAGTTTATTATTGAGTATTCTAAGCTCTATGGTATGCTCCGAACGGCAAGGCGCGTTTTCTCAAAACTTCGCAATTCCCTGTCAAATCAAGCCAATGACAAGAATTGGCTGCTGCAAAAGAAGGAGGCTCTCGAACTTCCGGATCACGGTTTAGTAATTGAGGCTGATAGGTTCCGAACGATTTTAACTCCAAAGTACCGCTTACGTGTGCTGGATCAGAGCGACCCCCGTCTCAGAGAGGGCCTAAAAATCTCCTTAGAAGTGATCCATCGGATGCACAGGAGAGCCCAGAAACTTGGAGTCGAGTTTATGGTTGTGCTCATACCCACAAAAGAACTGGTCTTCCTTCCCCTCGTTGAGAAAATATGGTCAGATATACCTAAAATTTATACCCAGCTTATAACGAATGAAGAAATAGCCCGAAAGGCCACCAAAGAATTTTTGGAAAAATCTTCCATTCCCTATGTTGATATTCTGATATCTCTCCGGCAATGCCTGGAGAGGGGTAACCAACCTTACCAGGCTTCCCGCGATGGGCATCCAAATAAGATTGGGCATCGTGCGATCGCCGAACAGATTGCCTTAGAAATAGGGAGGAAGAAGCCTTGAAAGAAGTGAAAAATATCGTAATCGCACTTCCCGCATCATTCCTGATAGTGGCTTTGCTCTGCGGGGCTCCGGCAAATGCAATATCAATAGAGGGGACAGAACCAATAATAATCGAAAAGAAATACCTTGAGATACTACCCCACGGAAGGACGACCGGTTCAATCTTTGAGAACTGGCTTACCCCGGTAGTCTTCCTACCAGTCGAAACAGGTGGCTTGAGCCGGGTGGACTCCCCGAGATTCAGTTGCCTGGGAATAAGCTGGGTTGAACAGAACTGGCTTCTAAACGGAGTTGATGTAACCGACCCATTTCGTTCCGGATTTCCGCTTTTCGAACCTGCCTGGGATTCCATCAAAAGAATCCAGTTAAGGTCCTTTCAGGAAAACGATCCCCACCGGCTCGGAGTCAACTGGACAGTTGATTTACCAGAAACTACCGATGAATTTCAAATCTCATACAACTCAATTGACCCATTCGATGGCGGACTCCTGATGCCCGGAGGAATAATGGACAGGGAACCTTCATTCCCTTACGGTTCACCCGAAGAAAGAAGGAGATACAAATCTTCCAGTGAAATAAACGGTTCATACTTCACTGCCAACAGGTTTTACAGCGGAGTGGAAGCACTAATTACCGAGAGGGAATTTCCCACACTCACAGACGAAAGCGGCAGTCTGACCGAAGAGGAGGCGGAAAAATATACCCTAACCTCGATATACAGAGATAGCAACAACTCAATGCCCTTCAAAATCCTCTTCCTTGCCCAATACAATCAGAATAACAACTACGGTGCAAACCTGAGACTTAACCGGAACGAAACGCTGAGTCAGAAAAACTTTGCCCTTCATCTCCAGTACAATGCCAGAAAAGAACTAGCTAAAGGCGAATTGGGGGTTTCTTCTGGACTCACGACAAGATTGGAGAAACGCGAAGCTCACCTGGAAAGGCCGAGAGTTATGGAATTCGACACGGAGTCGGGACCTGTCCCTGAAGCGGGAGGCATAAACAGGATAAATTTTGACAACAGCCTGACCCGCAAATACGGAATCTTTAGCTTTGAGACCGGGGTTCAACTAACAGGTGTTTTCTTCAAACCAGAAATACCGTTTTCACAAACCTTTTTAACCTATACTGACCCCCAGGACGGCTCGACAGATTTTGTGACAATCTGGGATGAAACTGAAAGCTCAAACGAATTTATAGGTAACGGCAGGCTAAAGGCAGGATTTTCAAAAATCTGGAACTTCTTTTCACTGTCAGGTAACATCTATCTCGATACCTCTACCGCGTTCGCCAATGGAAAAAATCTTTTGAACTGGTTCGGAGCAGGAGGTAAAATCCTCTCAAAATTTATTATCGAAAAAACAAAAACCACCATCGGAATCGGCACTCTGCACCAACCCGCAAAACTAAACTCCTACATAGTAGGTTTTCTCAACAGTAAAAGACCCTCCGGAAAACAATACCGCTGGACTGACTCAAATGGAAATGGCATTGCTGAAGGATCTGAACTTGGAGACCTCATATCAACAACCGGTGGAAAAGACCACCATAAAGATGAAGGCCTTAAAAGACCCTATCATGATGAGTTTTTCTTCAGTATCAAACAGGGAATAGGAAAGCATTTTAAAATAGTTTTTCAGGGTGCCCACAGAATCTTTTCAAACTATTTTATAGTTAATTACGGAAGTTATGAAGGAGATTATACCCCAATAGATGGCTATGAGTTATACAACAAGCCACTCGGCGAGGACGAGTATTACCTTTCCAACCATACTAAAAAGAGGAGTTCTTATTCAGGTGTTGAAATCCAGTTGCTCTCGGAATGGGAAAGATTTTACCTAAATTTCACGACCACTGCCTTCATGGTCAGGGGTTTTGCGCCTATCGGGAATGGACCCGATTTTAACGACTATGCGGTAATCTCGGAGGAAACCGCCTCTCCTAATAGCTGGATTAATGCAGGAGGAAGACTCGACAGCGACCGGGCCTATATGTCCAATCTCCTTGTCGGTTACCGAATCACCAGGAACCTCTCATTCGGCTCTACCATCAAGTACCGGGACGGCGAACCCTTCTCACAGCATATAATTTATCGAGATTCGTATGGAGTCCCTATCAGGGTGATAAAAAAACCGAGAGGAGAGTGGGAAGAGGGCGGGACGAGATATACATTCTCCTGGAACATAGATATGAGACTGAGATATGCTTCAACAATCCAGGGTAAAAAATTTATAGTCGTTTTTGATATGTACAACCTCATAGGCTCAGCAACTGAGATCCTCGAAAGTTACCGGGTAGAGGATGCAAGAAAATCACTTGAGGCGGTCCCCCCAAGAATGATAAAACTCCAAGTTTCACATCTTTTTTAAAGACAATCTGCTTTTCTACCATTTATTCGCTAACAATTTTAGGAAAGTTAATCTGGGTAATCTGTGGTTTTAGAACCTCGCGGTAAACCACAAGGAGAAGTCGGAGGTGTGCCAGCGGTTATGGTTTAGGTCGTAGCCGTATCCGAGGGCTAAGTAAGGGGGTTGGAAGAATTTGAGGAACGATGCTGTACCTCGCAGGAAGCGATTTTCAGGCCACCGCTCACGCAAGATAGCCGATGCGTCTAGCAACAACGCTCCACCGATATTGCGCTCGCGCAATTCGTACTTCTCGTCAGGCAGCTGGGGACGGTAGCCACGGGTGTCATAGTAGACCGCGGGCATTAGGTAGCGCAGTAGGCCCAGGTGGAGACCAACCTTATCGGCGATGCCTGCGGTGTTGCCCACGATGAAGAAACGCTGCCCATTGTAATCCTCGAGAAATTTGTAGGCTGCCATTCCCCCTGTCTTCCCGGTGGCGTACATGCGCGACGGCATCCACGAGATCCGCAGTTGGAGATAGCGGTCGAGGCTATACAACTGGGACAGGAGAGCTAGGGCCTGCCCCCCGAAGTTGAAGACCGTGTCGGTATACTCCCAGCCGTAATCGGTGAAAGCATCGAAAAACTCGATCAGGTTAAATCCAAAGGCAGTGACAGCAGTACCAAGCCAGATGGAGGTGGTGCGCTTATACCCGGCCAATTCGTACAGGCCAGTAACGGAGTACTGACCGATATAGGTCGCATAGGCATGACCCAAATTGTCGTGACCACCGGTATGAGTATTGCGACCGAACCAGCCGCGGTGCCAGAAGTTGAATTCGTGGATGTTAAACTTGATCCGGTGGTCGATCCACCAGTTAATTGCCCCTACCCCGATGATCATGGTGGGTACGCCAAAAGCAATGCCCATAGCCAGCCATCCCCGCCGGCTGGCGGATTCTTCGCGCTGGTCAGGCTCGAGGGCTTCTACGGCCGCTGCCCGCAAAATGATCATGGCGCACAGGGCAAATACCACTCCCTTCCGTATCACGCAGCTTGACCAACGCTGTGTGCTGTTCGGTGCAGCTTGGTTGATAGGTGAATGAATCTTGGTATCCATCTCCTCTACTCCGCTAGAAATAGAATTTCCAAGGGGGAGGATAAAGAATAACAAAAGTTTCTAAGGGGGTCAACCTCCCATATTCTCTTTACCTTTTGCTATTTTTTTATTAGTATAAGATTAACCTTTAAAGGACTGAAAAATTATGAGGATTGTTTTTTTAACCCCCCGTTTTTATCCCTCCCTGGGTGGGGTAGAAAGGCATGTGTCCGAGGTAGCGAAAGAACTGGTGAAAAAGAAGCACCAGGTAACTATTATTACCAAAAAGGACTGCACACGATTACCCCTGAAGGAGCTTATTAATGGCTGTCAGCTTCACCGGTTTTCCTACTCAAGGCTCCTTGGGCTACCTAAAACCAGATTTCTCTCAGTATGGCTGTGGTTTACTAAAAACATAGGTTTAATATTAAGATCGGATATTATTCACTGCCATGATTACGGCACCTTCTGGTCATGGTACCTTCCTTTTAGATTTATTCTATTCTGGAAACCAGTATTTATAACCTTCCACGGCTACGAGGGATTTCCCCTGAAGAAAAAGGCAATAAGGATCAGGAGATGGGTGGAGAGGCTAACCCGGGGAAATATCTGTGCCGGAGATTTTATCCGGAAATGGTATGGAACCCGGGCAGACTATATAACCTACGGAGGGGTCAGGCCTCCGGAGAAGGAACCAGATCAAAGAGAGGATAAACGGGCGGTTTTCCTCGGGAGATTGTCAGGAGACAGTGGAATCAGGCAATATATTACCTGCCTCCAGATATTAAGGGACCGCTATCAGCTCAACATGGAGTTAGATGTCTGCGGTGGAGGCACTCTATTTGAAGAGATAAAAGGGAGGGTAGCAGAGCAGGGATTGAAGATTAATCTTCACGGATTTGTTGAGAATACCCAGGATTACCTTAATCAGGCCAGATTTGCCTTTGTCTCAGGCTATCTGGGAATACTTGAAGCAATGGTTCATAAAAAATTGGTCTTCAGTGTATACGATAATCCGCTCAAGAGGGATTACCTGGAGCTGTTTCCGCAGTCAGGGGAGATGATAGTGATTGCGGAGAGCCCGGAGCAGCTTGCCGAAAGGATTGCTTACTACCTTGCTAACCCAGACCAGGAAAGGGAGAGGGTTACCAAAGCTTACCTCTGGGCCCGGGAGCAGGGCTGGGAGAAGGTGGCTGAACTTTATCTGAAGCTCTGGGGGGAAACTTTAAGATAAATTGCAAAATGCAAATTGCAAAATGTAAAATGCAAATGATTGAATCTTGCCCCGATGGACATCGGGGTGAAGGATTTGGGATTTGATTGATTTGGTATTTTGCTTCGCTCAACCTTCCCCGGGGGAAAACAGGTATTCTTATGTCTGAATTGCCGGTATCATTTATTACTACCATATTAAATGAGGCTTCGTCCATTCAGGGATTTATCGAATCAATCATGGATATGTCGAGGAAGCCCGGTGAGATAGTCATTGTTGATGGAGGATCGAGGGATAGAACGGTTGAGATCGTTCAGGGGTATATTAAGCAGGGTTATCCGATCAGATTATTTCAGCTCGAGGGAAACCGGGCTCAGGGGAGAAATAAGGCGGTAAAAGAGGCATATTATGACCTTATTGCCGCATCCGATGCGGGCTGCCGGGTAGATAGGGATTGGTTAAAGAATATCATTGAGCCCCTGGAAAAGGATGAGACACTTGATGTCTGTGGGGGATTTTACCTGCCCGCTCCGGAGAGCAGATTCGAAGAGGCAGCAGGAGCTATTTCCTTGCTTTCCCTGAAGGAGATAGAGCCGGAGAAGTTCTTGCCCTCCACCCGTTCGGTTGCTTTCCGCAGAAGTGCCTGGGAAAAGGTGAGGGGATTCCCGGAGGAGTTTTCCTATAACGAAGATACGCCTTTTGCCCTGAACCTTCGCCAGGCAGGGTGCAGATTTAAATTCAGGCCGGAGGCGAAGGTCTTCTGGAGGCCAACCAAAACCATCAGGGGACTCTTTAGGCAATTTTATCGCTATGCCACGGGTGACGGAGAAGGGCTGATCAATCCTCAAAGTTACTCCCGACTCTTTGCTAAATACCTGATCGGGCTAATACTAGTGGGATTGGGAGTGATAAATATTTATTTTCCGGTGCTAACGGTTGCCGGATTTTTTTTCTATCTTGGCAGCGAGCTGTCCAAAAAGAGGGACAAGCTAAAGAGTTTTAGAAGTGGACTCTGGTTTTTACTGCTCCGGGTAGTAGTTGATCTGGCGAATATTGCCGGATACTGCCGGGGATTAGCGAGAAGAAGAGGGGTGAGTAGGGGTTAACCCCGTTAGAAGCTCATCGCCCTTAAGAGATTCACTCCGTTAGACAAATTATCTTACGGGGTTCATCCCCGTGGCAAGCCGCGGGGCTTTCTAACGGGGTTAACGATTAAGAAGATGAGGATTTTGTTTCAATCACGAGAGGATCTCTTCCGCAGTCCCGGCGGGGATACGATTCAGCTTCTCAAAACCAAAGAGTACTTAGAAAAACTGGGACTTACCATTGATATCTCCCTAAATGCGGAGGAAAGCCTTCAGGGATATGATCTGATCCATCTGTTTAATAACTCAAGGGTATATCAACATTTGAAGAATGCCAAAGAGAGGGGCAAGGTAGTAGCACTTTCTCCTATCTACTGGGATGTGGGTGAGATGAACAAGGAAAGGTTTGCGGGGAGCACTGTCAGGAGATGGGTAAAGGGGCTACTGAGCCGAAACAATTTCTTTTCGGCTAAGTTATATGCTTATCTTCTGCGGAAGGGGAAGATTAGTGAAGGATACCGGGAGGCTGATCTGATAGAAAAACAGAGATATGTGCTAAAAAACGCTGATCTTTTGCTGCCTAACTCGACGGCAGAGATGGATCTGATCCGGAAGAATTTTCTCCTTCCTGTTAGCTATCGGATTATTCCTAATGCGGTTGATCCAATCTTCCGGGATGCCAAGCCCGATCACTTTATTTCAAGCTACCGAGTTCGCGACTTTATTCTTTGTGTGGGAAGGATTGAGTTTCGCAAAAATCAACTAAGGCTGCTCCAGGCCCTCCGGGGTATCTCTACCCCAATAGTATTCATTGGGCATCACTCTGACCGGAGTTATTATAATCGCTGCCGGAGTGTTGCCGGAGAGAAGAGGCTATTTTTGGAAGGGGTCCAGCAGAGAGATCTTCTCCCGGTCTATGCCGCTGCCAGGGTATATGCTCAGCCGAGCTGGTTTGAGACCCCGGGGCTGTCCTGCCTGGAGGCAGCGGCGGCGGGCTGTAGCCTGGTGGTAACCAGCAGGGGCTCTACCCGGGAGTATTTCGGTGAGTATGCTTGGTACTGTGATCCCGGTGATCCGGACTCAATCCGGGAGGCAGTGCTGGGGGCTTTGAATAAACCAAAAGATAAGGGGCTTTCGGATTACATCCTGCAGAACTACACCTGGGAGTCGGCCGCAAAAAAAACACTATCGGCCTATGAGCTCTGTCTGGATAAAGCGAGAAAAGGTTAAAAAAAGCGGTGGTAACCTTTCAGTGGTTGATGAAACTCTGTAAGATACTTGTCCTGAGCCTCTCGAAGGAAATGCAAATGATTGAATTGGGATTTGACCATTATTCTATAGCTTAAACTTTATCTTTACCGTAGCCCTCTCTAATAAATCATCGGATTCATCGTCCTTAAATTTCCAGCTTAACTCGAACGGCCCGTAGATAACTGCTATTGAATCAAGGCCAAAGGGCTCAGAGAGAGAGCTTTTCCCCTCCTGAATATCGCTTACCGCTATGGGAATAGAGTAAATATTGAGAAACTGATGGATTGGCAAAACCCAGTTAATATCTAAACGAAGATTATCGGCGAGGAGAAGCCTTCTTCCGAGGGCCTCGATCATCTCCCGGATCCGCTCGATTCTATCAAAGATGAAATAGATATCACTTATCCCTCGCTTTTCAACCAATCTTTCGAGATAAAGGTAGGGTCCGCTACTGACCGGCCGGGCTTTCCCTCTTTTTAAAGCCTGCTTGATCCCCTCCAGAGAGAGATCGTCAGTTTCCACTATGGTATAGCCCAGCCAACCGGTCAGGTTATTCACGTGGCTATTACCACCAAAAACGATGCTCTTTCTTTTTACCCTTGCATCCCTCATCATTCTTCGGGCCCGGTAGACCTGATAGGGCCCGATATCCGAGGCATCGGCAGCCTCGATCCAATCAAAATCCAGGTCAAGAGCAGCGTGGTATCCAATGGCGGTCCCCATTTTTACCGGATGGGCAGCTATGGCAATTCCTCCCTGGGCATGGATCTGCCTGATAGTTTCTTTTACCGTCATATTCCTGGGGATAGATCTCGTAGTAAAAAGGGCAATGACATAATACCCTTCAATGGTGGTAATTTCCTGGCCGGGTATGATAAAAAAATCCTCCCCGATCTCACCGTTGGCTTTTAACTGCTTACAGACTGCCTGAGCCGTGGCAACTCCGTCAAACCTGTTGTGGTCAGTCATGGCAATCGCATTGAACCCTTTGGCATAGGCCTGCTTTATTTTGTGCTTCATGGTACTGACTGAATCATGTGACTGGAGTGAATGGTTATGGGGATCGATGACTAATTCTCCTTCCCTTGTTACAATCTTTTTTGAGTTTATAAACCTGAGGGCAGTATTTACGGCAACATCCTGCTCCAGGCACCATCCCGGAGCAGTCCCGAGCAAAAGGACATCCTTGATTCCGGCATAACCCAGGGACATTTCCAGTCCAACCACGGAGGCCTTCCGGATGACTGCCAGGGGGGCATCTTCCGACATTTGCTCCACTTCCTCCAGGATATCGTCCACCCCAGCCCTTTGTCCGTCATCAAGGATCAGTTGATAGCCAAATTGCTCAAAATCAAGGGCATCGTATTGATAATACCTTATTTGTTTGTCATCAAGGGTCATTTGATAGCCAAATTGTTCAAAATGAAAGATGTCGTATTGATAATACCTTATCAGCCAGGCATCATTCTCAGGTGGCTGGTTAACCTTCTCCATCACCCGCTCGAGCCCTCCGTAGGGGCCTTCAAAGATCCGGGGACTATCATTGACCTGGCTCTGATCGTAGCTCCTAACCGGATCCTGGGCGCCGAGAGCTTCCCCGGTTATAAATAATGATAAACCGAAGCAAATGATCCCGGCAGACTTGAGGTGGCATATTATCTTCATCCCGTTAGAGCTCCTTCATTCGGTCTACCGGGATTTCGTTCCCTATATTATTATGTTGGGTAGGCATTTTCAACAACCTCCTTTCGATTGCTTAATGTCACTAAATCCCCCCTCCCCCCCTTTGAAAAAGGGGGGTTAGGGGGGATTTCCATAATCAGAAATCTCCCATCAGCCCCCGATTTGTCCTGAGCCTGTCGAAGGAAAGGTCTAACGGGATTCATCTTCCCCGAGTCGAAAGGGTCTCAATCCACAGTTAACGAGGTCTTCATCGGGGTACAGCCCGGGATGTTCTTATTAGCCATTTCCCGCAGGTAATCCGGGATAACTCCTTTGGCGTCTTTTAAGGCCAGCTTTGCCATCTTCTGACATATATCGGGTAGATCCGCGGCGATATTGTGCTTAAGTTGCGGATCGGTCTCCAGGTCAAAGAGGAGGGGGCGCTCACCCCAGAGATAGGCGTTGTACCAGTATTTTCTGTCCCGCACCATAACGAACGGTCCCCAGCCAGTGGTAATGTGACCGTAGTAGACCAGGTCCTCAGTGACAAGGGGCTTAAGATCCCGGCCTTCCATGGATTTCGGTGGATCAATATCCAGAGCCCTGAGGATCGTCACCGGGATATCGTGGTGGTATGCAAGTTTGTCGCAGACAGTGCCGGCATCAGTGCCGTCCGGGAAGCGGATCATCATTACCAGGTCGGCTACCTCCCGGCACATTGGATAGCCCTGCTTGGAGACCAGCCCCTGCTCCCCAAGGCAGTGTCCGTGATCAGATACCACAATCAAGATAGTGCTGTCCATCAGGTTCAGGCGGCGCATGGTCTGGAGGAAATGGCCCAACCATCGATCCGTCATGGTTACCTCGCCGGCATAGTTGGCCCGGAGTCTCTTTAACTCCCTCGGCGTGAGTCGGTTGGCTGATCCATACAGGGAGGTGATCACATCCCGCACATTATCATCGTCGTCATACAGCCGGCGGTAATGTGTCGGTGGGTCCCAGGGCTCATGTGGATCAAAACACTCCACCGTCAGGAAGAACTGGTCGCTATCCTGGTTCTGCTCCAGCCAGGTGGCAGCGGTGCGAAACACCTGGGGGGCAAAGTAGTCTTCCTCACTACTGCGTTGCTGGACATTGGTCAGATAATAGCGCAGAAAAAACTGGATAAACTCTGGATTTCGGATATTCTCGGGCAAGTGTCTCTGGATCTCTTCCTCGCTAACCTGGGGACCAGAGCGGTAAGGGTCCAATTCCTGTCCCCGGATCCAGGTCCACTGGGAGAATCCGCGGTGAAAATTCTTGGAAGGCTTAAATTGATGATACACATCGCTGACCAGACCGGTTCGATAGTTATTTAAGGCGAGAATTTCGGCGAGGCAATCACGATCCTCCTGCATCGGTTCCCAGCCGGGGGCACCGATAAAATCGCCTCGGTAGGTATGATAATCCTCAAAGGGAAAGATCCGGCATCCGGTATAGATCGCCCGGCGGGCAGGGAGGGTAGGCAGCGATTCCGGATAGGTATGGGTGAAGAGAACGCTTTCTTTAGCCAGAGCATCAAGGTTGGGTGTCTTGATCCACTTATTCCCGTAACAGCCCACATGGTCAGGGCGCAAGGAGTCCACGATAATCAGCACTGCATTCATAAAGTACCTCCTAATGCGTGAGTAGGTTGTTGAAGTGGGGGAAATAAATTGCCTGTGAAAGAAATGTGGATATTTTGAGCCCGAAAAAATTTTGAACTTCTCCAGGGCTTAGAAAAGATCGTCCAGAATCAAAATCTTTAGTGCCTCAACCTTTTCAAACCTTCTATCGTTGGTAACGAAGCCCTTTGCCTTAACTACTATTGCGGTGGCCACCTGGATAGCATCAGGGATTCTCAGGTTATATCTTGCCCTTATCACAGCAGTGGATTCAGCTACCTCTTCGTCCAAAGACCTTATGATCAGATTTGGAAAATTCTTGAGCAAAAACTTATAGTCCTTTATTAAATCCTCTCTTCTTTCCCTTTTGGGTTTTATCAAGAGTTCTATTAAGGTCAAAATCGAAGTTACCCCTTTAAACTTATTCTGTTCCACCAAGTATAGAAGAGGTTTGGTCAAAGGGAGATATTTTTTATTTCCTTCGATGTGATAAATAAATATCATTGAATCTATGCCTACAATAGCTCCCTCGAACTCTTTTAATAGAATCCGCTCTATTCCTTCCATGACTCCCTCTCCTTATCTACATATTCCCTGGCATCCATATCTTCCCAGATTTCCTTTCCCAGGCCACAGAGGGCATCGGCAAAACTCTTTAGGGGTTCAAGGATGAGCCTTCCTTCTTCCACCTCTACTTTTAACTGTGTTCCAGGCTTTAATTTAAGGGAACCTCTGATCTCTTTGGGAATTACAATCTGACCCTTGCTACTCAATCTTACCTTATTAATCATACTTACCTCCTAATTTAATCTTACCTAAAATCTTGTCTTACTATAACATTCTGTAAGAAAAATGTCAAGGAAAACCTTTATTGGAGTTTCCTTAAAAATCCTTCATTGTAGGGCGGGCTTCCAGCCCGCCATTATGTCGGGCAAGATGCCCGACCTACTATAACTGGATAGCCGGGGCTTTCGAACCCCGGTATTTAGACTTTATACAAATCGCCTTATTCCGCCTTAGGCGGAATGGAAAGCCCCGCCTATCCACTGTTTTAGTGGGCTTTACCACTTTTGTTCCTGAAAAGCTCAGGAAATCTTTTACTATTGCAGAAAAGAACGCCATTTTCATTTCTCAAATTTCATTTCTTTAATTATTTCATATTGTTATATCATTTGGAAAGGTAAAACTCAGGAAACCCTTACAGGAATGCAATTCGGATATAAGATACCTGCTTTCTCACAGGGGAAGGTTGAACGAAGAAAAATACTAAGGGCTGCTTCGCCGTGCCTACTTCGCCGTAGTGGCTACGAAGGCTGAACGGCTGGCCGATTTCCTGAATCTTCGAGACGCCCCGATGCCCATTGGGGCTCCTCAGGGTTGCGGAAATGGACCATGTCCTGAGTTTATCGAAGGGGGCCGGCCAGCCTCCTCAGGATTTCGGTTTCTTCGTGTAATTCGTGAAATTTGTGGCTCAAATCCCATTCATCCGTTCACGATTCACCCATTCACCAAATGCCAATTCATCTTTTGCAATTCGCCTTCAGGCGGATCGGCTACTTGCCGGTCCGCCTAAGGGAGCGAGGAATACGATCCAGCTTGAAGACGGTGATGAACTCACTGTTCAAGCTAATCCACAGCTTCTCGGCGATGATGGCGTTGGTCAGTGATTCCCGGAAGCCCATCCAGTCCTCGAACAGCTCAGGGTCTTTACCGACCATAATGAAATCCGGCGCCTCAACCGTACCGCTCTGGATCCTTAGCTTCTGATCGTCAATAAGAATGGCGAAGGGGCCACCGGCGGTCTTGACCTGGATCGAGCGCCGCCATCCCTTCAGGTCCTTTTGCGCCCGCTCGCTGGTTGCGACCTTCCCGGCCAGTTCGCTAAGCCGCTCCAGAACCCGCTCTAGGGCTTTTTTGCCCTCGGGCGTAGGCCCCGGAACCGAGGGCTCTTCCGGGCTTGTCCAATCCAGCTCGCTTTCCTGCAGCCCTTTTTTCTTTTGCTGCTCCTTAGAAAGCTCACTTAAGGGAACGGCGAAGATATCGGTGGGATTGCCCAGACGCTCGTCTCGGAAGACGATCTTCACTTCCATCCCTTTCTTAAAGACTCGGGGCGTCAAGATCCCTTTAGTGGTATAGACATGGATAGGCAGGGCGGTATCTGCACCCTTTAGCAGTACCCGCCCCCGCCCGAAGGGTACTTGATGCTGGAACAGGGAGTGGGCAAAGTAGGTGATGGGCGGGGTTGAGTTCATTACGCCCGTGTCGGGCAGCTCGATAGGCTCCATCTGTTCAAACTCGCACTCAGGGCAATAGAGTTCAAATAGCGGAACCCGAACCACGCCACACTTGGTGCACCGGACCCCCAGGATCACCTTTCGCTCCTTGAGGGCGAGGAAAAAAGGAGATTGCTCTCCTTTGGTCCGCTTATAGAAGCTGAACATGGCCTCGTTGGTCTGGAGGAAGCGCTCGCCGTCCACCTCCAGAATCTCGGAGCCCACATCCGGGATTAGCTCTAGGGGGATAACCTTTTGTCGAGTAGGCATCTTCAATAACCTCCTTTCCCCCCCGATGTCCATCGGGGGGTTAACGCCACTAAATCCCCCCCCTTTGAAAAAGGGGGGTCAGGGGGGATTTTAATCTTAATTCCTCCTTTCAATGATTAGCGCACAGCCGTACTGGGCGACGGTGGAGCCGGTCCCGTGGACCAGGCCTCGCTCGAATCCCTTGCTGATGAGCTCGCGCCGGGCACTCCAGCAGGAGAACATATTGGAGCCGCCTACGAAATGGCCGCCGTAGGTAAGCCCTCCACTGGGATTCACTGAAATAGGGCCGCCGGGCACCATCAGGCCCTCCTTGATCAGGTCATCGGAGCGACCCAGGGGCACAAAACCCATCTCGGCCATCGTGATCTGGAGCTGCTTGATGAATGCATCATGCAGCTCAATTACCTGGATCTGTTTCCGCGGGTCGGTAACCCCGGCCATCCGGTAGGCTGCCTGGGCAGCGAGGTGGTCCGAAAGGATGCGGTGCATCAGCTTGTGGCGTTCGTCCTTACCGGCGACATGGTGCTCGTTGGCGGCTCCCACCCCGGTTATCCAGATGGGAGGGTTCCCGGCGTTCTTGCAGATAGCCTCAGCCTTCTTTCTCTCCGCGAAGATGATCACCCCGGCCCCCTCGGTGTAAACGCAGGTCTCCAGGAGCTTGAAGGGGTAGACCACATACCGGGAGTTCATGGCCATCTCCGCAGTAACGTTCTCCCCGTGGCGCTGAGCATAGGGGTTATTCTGGGCCTGCTGGCAAAGGATCTCGGTGATTTGGGCCGAGACCTCGTCGCTCAGGTCATCCGGGTATTCATCCATGTAGGCTAAGACCACCTCGGCATAGCTGTCCGAGGCGGTCCAGCCCAGCTCGCGCTCATAGAAGGTATCTCCGGACCAGCCGATAGTCTTGATCACCTCGGGGGTGGAGGTCATCGAGTCGAAGTCAAAGCAATCGGTTGCCTTTTCCACCCCCAGGCAGAGCACAATGTCGTAAAGCCCGCTGGCCACCCAGGTGTAGGCTGAAATCATGGCGTAGGCCCCGGTGGCACCGCCACAGCTCACCCGCATGCCGGGCTTATTGGCCATCCCGATTATCCCCTGCAGCGGGTGCTCGGGAATGGCCGATAGCTCGAAGATGTCGTTGTAGATCCCGTAGACAACTGCATCGACCTCCTTGATTGAAATGCCGGCATCCTTTAGGGCGGACTTAACTGCCATCTGAGATAGCCCCCAGTAGGTCTTCTCGACCCAGCGTCCCTTGCAGGGGGTCACCCCTGCTCCGATAATGGCTACTTCTTTCATAGGACACTCCTTTTTGGTTGTTTCCTACCTGCATTATAAAAAATTTAATAAATAATACAACTGAAATGATAAAATCCCAAATCCCAACTCCCAAATCAATTAAATCACAATTAATAAAGTGGACCCAATTCGTATAATTCGTGAAATTCGTGGTTCAAATCCCAAATCCCCTATAGATTTTAGATTTCAAAATCTACAATCTATAATCTACAATCTGCAATCTATCATCTTTGCATTTTTAATGGTATATTCAACTGTGCCGGGAGAAGTAAGATGGCGAAGGTATACGAAAAGATCGTAACTCATGGGGATTTTGATGGGGTGATTAGCGCGGCAATCTGCTCTTATACCCTGAGGGTGGATAAAGTAATGTTTGCCGGCCCCTCAACCATTACCAAATCCCTCATTTCTATATCTGATAGGGATATTGTTTGTGACCTTCCTTACCCTCTGGAGTGTGGGCTATGGTTTGACCATCACGAGGGTAATATTCTCGATTTAGAGTATCGTCGAATCAATCCCGAGGAAATTCCCGGTAGCTTCTCCCTGAAAAATAGCTGTGCTCGGGTTGTTTATCAGTACTTCGCCAAATCGTGTGAACTACCTTCCCGTTTTCTCGAAGCAGTAAAGGAGGCTGATAGGATTGACAGCTTCAATTATCAGAGCATCGAGGAGTGGCGAAAAGAGACGCCGGGGAAGATAATTGATTGTTCGATTAAGGCCCAGCAAGGCCCGCCCCGGGACCGGGATAAGTATCTGCGGCAGTTGGTAGAGTGGATCAGGGATGATGCTTTAGCGAAGGTTGCCACCTTTCCCCCAGTTGTGGATAGCTTTCAGGCATATAAGGCCGACGAAGCGGGAATGCTCAAGATGATCCAAAAAAGCTCTTACTTTATCCCGGCAGACAGAAGGCAAGAGATAGTTATAATTGACCTGACCAAATACCGGCATCAGGCAGGGTTAATTAAACACTTTGCCTTCCTCTTGAATCCCAAGACCCTGGCAGTGCTGGAGATCAAGAGCATTTTTGATATGGGGGTAAAAACCAATAATCTTTCCTTTTCCATGGCGTTAAGCCTTAATCTGGCTAATAAGGAGTACCATAAAGATATTGGGGAGATAATGCGCAGACTCAATATTGGCGACGGGCACAGAGGAGCAGCAGCAGGTACAGTAAGCTGCCAGTCAAAAGCAGAGATGCTGAAAGAAAAGGAAAGAATTTTAAATAAGATCTTCCAGTTGTGGACTGAGCAGGCATAAACCAAATCCCAATCCGCCTTCGTCCACCTTTGGTGGACTATGGCGGACAAGTCCGCCGTAGCTTTCAGCCTTCGTAGCCCAGCCACCTTCGCCGGGCCGAATCCCAAATCCCAAAAGGGAAAATTGTTTCGTGAAATTCGTGAAATTCGTGGTTCAAATTCCAATAATCAATCAATAGGAGTCATTTTTTGGTTGACATCTACACATTTTGTTATATACTAATGTAAAAATAGTATCCGATAATTATTCCAGAGGTAATTAATGAATAGAAATAATACATTAAAAAGATTAGGGCCTAAAGAGACAGAGGTTATTGCTCGGTTGAGCTATGAAAAGAAGATAATAGTGACGGCCGACAATCTTGATTCCTTATTTGATTTTTCTCCCGAAGACAGACGGCAGATAGTTTTTCGTTTAAAAAAGAAAAGTATATTGACTCCGATAAAACGAGGTGTTTATCTATTTTCTCCCCTGGAAGCAGGGCCCGGAGGGACGGGCATTGATGAATTGCTTGTCCCCCCCCTTTATTTCCCTCAAAATAACTACTATGTCGGATATTCAACAATGTTTAACTATTACGGATTTACCGAGCAGCTTTTTCAAACAGTGTATGTTTTAAATACTTCTTTTCGTAAAGAAAAAAATATATGTGGCATCGCCTTTAAATTCTTAAAGGTTTCAGAAAATCGTATGTATGGGCTGGAAAAGATAAATGTTAAAGATAAGGAGGTTATAGTTAGCTCTAAAGAGCGGACACTAATAGATCTTTTGTATTTCAATAAACCTGTCGGAGGGATAAGCTCAGCAGTTCAGATTTTTAAAAAATTCATCGAAGAAAAACGATGCAATATAAAAAAGGTTGTGGAATATGCCGCCCGTTTTCCAAATGTAACGACGAGAAAGCGCATCGGTGTAATATTAGAGGAGTCAGGTATTTCAGATTCAAAGCTGAAACCACTCATAAAAAGTGTAGAAAAAACAGCTATTAGTTCACTCAATAGGACACGCAGAGGAAAGCTTAACAAGAAATGGAGAGTCATAATTAATGATTCACAAGAATAAAGAAGAATTTTATTTTGTTTTACGGCATGGATTTAATCTTGCTGATAAGAAAATAATGGACCTTTTAAAAAGGAAGCTTGAGGAAGATAACAAAGATACTGATCTTGATAAATATCACATCAATTTAGGAAGAAAAGATAAGGAAATCCGTGATATGAAATCACGGATTAAAGAGGAGCTTTTTGAGGTATTGACTCCTAATGAAAGAAAAAATTTTGATATTGATCAAGCACTAAAAAGGATTAACGAAGCTATGGGTCGAAGGGAATAGAAAGGCTCAGGCCCGCAGTTATATGAACAGGATTCAGCCGTCAATATATATTTCCCTCTCCCCTGCCTGTTTTTGTAGGGGCTTGATTTTCAGCCTTCGTAGCCACTACGGCGAAGTAGGCTATCAAGCCCGCCACCTTAAAATCCCCTCTCCCCAGTTTGGGAGACAGGCCTGTCGAAGGAGTGAGGGGGATCTTAATCTAAAATCTGTAATCTGAAATCTACAATCTAATAAAATTGCCTACGGTAATTTTTGTTGATTGAGCCCACAAAGTGGGATAAGATAAAGCAGGCTGGGAAAGGGTCGAGATAGCAGTAGAGAAGGAAGAAATAAGGAGAAAATCTTTGAATATTCGGATTTAGTAGCGGAAGTTAGATGAAAACAGCGCAACAAGTAAACAACGTGGTCTCCTGATTCCCCCTTATATCTTATGTAAGTTTCCCAACTACTAACTTGACTAAATTATATGACTTGACAAACGGGTCAAATTGTTTTATATAATCAGGCATGAAGGTTCCATCCGAAAAGCAGGCCATACCTCAGATCGTTAAGGCTCTATCAGACCTAGTCAACGTTAGCCATAATGATGTACGAGTGATACAGGAGCCATGTGCACCGGATGCTGACGCCGTAATGGAGGCAGGTCCGTTCACCTTCGTGGTTGAGTGGAAAGGCTCAAGTAGCGCGGGTTCGGTCGCGATTGCTGCTGACCAAGCTCGGAGGTACGCACGCCTATTTGGCCAGCACGCCATCCCCTTGGTTGCGGTTCCGTTCATGGGTAAAGTTGGGCGTGAGCGGTGTGCTGAGGCCGTGGTTGCGTGGATGGACCTTTCGGGTAATGCCAGGATTATTGCCCCTGGCCTCCGCATAATTATGGAAGGGCAACCTAATCGATTCAAGAGCAGGGGACGTCCATCCACGGCCTTCGCACCGAAGAGTTCCCGGATCGCACGTTGGTTACTCATGCATCCCGACCAACCTATTACTCAGAGAGAGATAGCACGGGCCACGGATATGGATGAAGGCTTTACCAGCCGTATAGTTGCTAAACTTGAGGAAGATAACCTCATCTTCCGCGATAATGAGGGAGCAATCAAACCCCGCGATCCAGACCTGCTGCTCGATGCTTGGCGAGAGGGGTATGACTTTTTCAAGCATCACATCATTCGAGGTCACATTCCCGCAAGATCTGGTGATGCTCTTCTGCATCAGGTCGCGGATGCCCTGGTTGACTCATCTGTGGCTTATGCCGCTACCGGCCTGGCGGCAGCATGGCTTTGGAACCATTTCGCGGGTTTCCGGATAGTTACCATGTACCTGCGCGAAGATCCGTCGCCGCAACTGCTTGAGAGTATCTCTTTTCGTGAGGACAACCGTGGCGCGAATGTCTGGCTCGTAGTCCCAAACGACATGGGCGTATTCCACGAGGCAAAAAAACGTGAGGGAGTCTATTGCGTGCATCCTGTCCAGGCCTACCTCGATCTTAAAAACCACCCTGAGAGGTCTACTGAGGCAGCGGAGAAACTACGAGCCGAGCACTTGAGTTGGAGGAAAGATGGCAGAGCCGACAACCGCTGCCGGGTACAGGAGTAAACAGGTAGCTATTGTGAGGTCCACTTGCCTCTATATCGCTACCAAGCTTGGAGACATCATGGATGAACTCGTCGTGGTTGGCGGCCTGGTTCCTTCGCTGCTTATAAATCAGGACTCCCTCCCAGAAGGCGCCGATGCCCACGTGGGGACGATGGACCTGGACGTCGGCCTTACCCTGGCCCTTCTGGAAAATAGAGGTTACAAAACGCTGACCGAACGGTTGCGGGTATCGGGCTTCTCTCAAGACGCCAACGAGGAAGGCAACCCGACGCGCCAACGCTGGAAGATCGAGCGGGAGGAGAAGATTACGGTAGATTTCCTCATTCAGCCGAGCTTGCCTGATGACCGAGGTGGCAGGTTGCGAAACATTGAACCAGATTTCGCCGCGGTGATTACGCCCGGACTCCATTTGGCGTTTGAGGATCGCGAGCGCATTTCACTCTCAGGCGAAACGATCATGGGTGAACAGGCAACGCGTAAGGTCTGGGTTTGCGGACCCGGCGCATATGTTGTGTTGAAGGCCCTAGCCTTCGATATGCGTGGCGAGAACAAGGACGCTTATGACCTGTTCTACCTTATCCAGAATTTGGATGGGGGCGTCAAGGAAATCGCTTCACGGCTCAAACTGTTCATCGATGATTCTTTTACTCAGGAAGCATTGAAAGTACTACGCCGTGATTTCCTTGACAATGATGGTGTCGGGCCTCGTCGAGTTGCGGAATTTAAAAAAGGTGGACACGACGAAGACATTCAAGCCGATGTTGTCGGCTATGTTAAGCTCCTACTTGAACTGTGCGGATCGATCCACACCTAATATCTCGCTAAAAGCTGACGAAGGAAGTCGAAATGCTGAGAGCAGATCGGCAGCAATAATTATCAAAACATGGAGGAAGCAGGAAGAAACAGGGAAAATAAAATTAGACCGGTAGCCACTCCGCCAGTGTTCTACTCTAACCTAAAGACAAGCCGGATTTAAAGGCTAAATTTAAATAGAAACAACGCAGCAAGTAAACAGCGTCCCCACCCCACTCTAAGAAGAGGGAGGATAAGCAATGAAAACAAAAGAGGAAATTTTGAAGATACTTAAGGATGAATTTCCCTATCTCAAAGAGAAATATGGGGTAAAAAAGATCGGGGTATTTGGCTCATATTCACGAGCAGAACAGGATATTGAAAGTGATGTAGATATTCTCATTCAGTTTGAAAAACCAATAGGATTTTTTAAATTTATTGCTATTGAAGATTATCTCAGTGAGAGACTTAAGGCAAAAGTGGAACTGGTCACTGAAGATGCTTTAAAACCTATCATAAAACCCTATGTGATGGAGGATGTTGTTTATGTCTAAGGCATTTAGAGATGTCGAGCTCTTCATAAATGATATTTTGGAAGCTATTGAGAAGATAGAAATGTACACCTCTGTGATAAGCTATGAAGAATTTATGGAAATGTGTAAACAAAGGATGCGGTTTTAAGGAGCTTAGAGATTATAGG
Organism: Deltaproteobacteria bacterium; assembly: GCA_030616835.1. Classification (GTDB taxonomy): domain Bacteria; phylum Desulfobacterota. The sequence goes on from JAUWWP010000001.1 coordinate 33,039, forward strand.
AGAAGCGGTTAAAAATATTCCGAAGGGATTCGGGGTCACATCTTCATATATCATTTAAAAGAAAGTAGAGGGGTTATCCATTAAAGGGCACCTGTCAAGATAAAAAAGATAAAAAGAAAGGCTCCCTTCGACTTCGCTTCCTTCGGCTTCGCTCAGGGCAGGCAGGGCAGGCAGGGCAGGCAGGGCAGGCAGGCCCGCAGTCTTGAGAGAATAAAATGAAGTTGGGAACGACTCCTATTCCCCTGCATTTTCAAAGAAATTATATCTATAATATAAGAGGGAGATAGTTATGGGAATTTTTGCGGACAAAATTATTATCATTACGGGCGGCGCTTCGGGCATCGGCCGGGCACTCGGGGAAGAATTGTCCCGCCGCGGCGCACTGATAATCCTGGCCGATGTGAACACTAAACTGCTCGAGGAAGTCGCCAACTCAATGACGAAGGCAGGCGGGCGGGCGAAAGCGGTAACACTCGATGTCACCGATTTCGAAGCGGTTAAAAAGCTGGTGGATGATACCGTCGCCCAATACGACCGGCTGGATTATATCTTCAACAACACAGGCATTGGCGTCGGCGGCGAAGCTCGAGACTATTCCTACGATGACTGGCGCAAGATAATTGATGTAAATCTTTACGGGGTCGTCAATGGCGTTGCCGCGGCCTACACGATTATGGTAAAGCAAGGCTTTGGGCATATCATAAACACCGCATCTTTGGCGGGGCTGACCCCAGCTGCGGGGGAAATTTCCTACACCGCAAGCAAGTACGGAATAGTGGGGCTCTCCAATGCACTGCGGGTGGAGGGCGCGGGACTTGGGGTGAAGGTCAGTGTGGTTTGCCCCGGATTTATTGAGACGCCGTTCTTTTATACCTCCAAGTTTGTCAAACTCGACCGCGAAAAATTGCTCGAATTGATACCCAAAGGCATAACCATAACCCCCGAGAAATGCGCCCGGGTGATTTTGCGCGGGGTC
>JAUWWP010000271.1 GCA_030616835.1 Deltaproteobacteria bacterium
TCCCACTTCCCTCCAAAGATTAAAAAAGGGGTTCCCACCAATATCCAGGTTGAGGCAGTGGATGCCCAGGGGAAATGGGCTCAGGATTATTTGGGGACCATCACCTTTGAGTCCAGTGACCCTCTGGCTAAGCTGCCGAAGGATTTTGTTTATCGACCGCCCAGCCGGGGGCTTCGCTTTTTTGCCCGGGGAGTAACCCTGAACACTCCGGGAAAGCAAACAATTATCGTGAAGGATGCCTCCGGCAAGCTCAAGCCAGCAAAAATAGAGGCGCTGGTAGAGTAAGCCCGCAGGCACAGACATCCCTGTCCACCCAGCTTGCTCAAAAAAGCTGATAAGAGGTGAAAAAACCATTTTCTGGTTTTTTTATTTAATGGGATAAGCGAATGCCCAGAGAATAGAGGGTATTCTGTGTCTAAAAACAAAATTTTTCTTAAAAAGTAAGGAGTAATTATGAGAAGGAAATCTTTATTCTTTGCGGGAGGAAGCCTTTGCCTGGCATTCCTTTTCACTTTTTTCACCGCCTGCAGCCGCCATGGTCCTGAAAGGGGCCCCGAGATTACTATAAAGTCTCCTATGGGTTTAAAGAATGCTTTGGATGATACTGACCCCTCCACTCCAGAATTTGAGCTAAATGTGACGGGCAGTACCGAACCGAATCTGACAGTAGAGATGGAGAGCCCCCATCAGGGAACGGCTAAATCCGATGATAATGGAAACTTCACGATAGTGGGCGTCCAGTTTGATGAGGGTCCAAATGAATTTAAAGTTAGTGCTACCAGTATGGAGGGCAAAAGCATTGCCAGGGGAGAGGTTGAGGTAGATTCATTTCCACCTTCTGTGAGCATCAGCTCTATTACTGCTAAAGGCCTTCTGGTGGAGGTTCGCGGAATGGTGAGTGATGTGGTTCCCAGCTCAGGGATAGCCTTGGTTTTAGTTAACCAGGTAGCAGCTCTCGGTGAGCCGGATTGGACCGCAACAATTGCATTCCCCGAAGACGGTTCCTACACGATCACTGCCCAGGCATGGGATAATGCAGGTAACAAAGGTCCAAGTACATCAGCGTCCGTAATTGTATCCATTGGAGAGGATACCTTTCCCCCCGAGATTGTTATCACTATTCCGGCGGAGGCTACTACAATTAATACTAATTTTATTGTAGTAAAAGGAATAGCAATGGATAACATTGGATTAGACCGGTTAGTTATATATGGTATAACAAAATTTATTTCTGGGCCCCGTACAGATTGGTCGGTAACGGTTTTAGGGCTTATACAGGGAGTGAATACAATAACCGCTGTGGCCTTGGATAATAGGGGTAACTCCAGTACCGATGAGGTGTGGGTATTTGCTGATTGGACTCTCCCCGAAGTTAGTATTAGCTGGCCAGCCGATGGTGAAACCGTCGGTGCTGGTATAGAGATTGAGGTAAGGGGAACAGTGACCGATAATGCTCCCAGTTCAGGGATAGATAGAGTACTGGTGAATGGATTAGAAGCAACTCTTGGTACTCCTGATACGACCGGAGGGGGATGGACAGCTACCTGGACTGCGAAGCCTACCTCCATTATTGCGGGTGACTGGACAATAAATGCTCAGGTGTGGGATAAAGCAGGTAACCAAGGTCCTTCTACCTCGGTGACTGTGCCTGTATCAGGGATAGTAGATTCCACCCCCCCAGAGATAATTATCACCGATCCAGCAGAACCTACAACCATTGGCACTAATGTATATACAGTGAAAGGGATAGCAATCGATAATATTGCATTAGACAGGGTGGAGGTAGGCGTAGACAGTGTCACAATAGCCACAATAACCACATCACCAGAAGATTGGTCAGCACCGGTTTCAGGGCTTATCAGTGGTTGGAATAGTATAACAGCTACAGCCTGGGACACCTCGAATAACACCGATACCGATAGCGTTTTGATATTTGTGGACTTAGATGATCCCATAGTAAATATTACCTTACCTACACCCGGGAATAATATCTTCAGTAATGCTCGGGTGGTAGTAAGGGGTATGGTGAGTGATCCGTCGCCTGCCTCAGGGATAGAATCAGTGTCGGTTAATAATATACCAGCAGACATCTCTTTGCCGGATTGGACGGCAACAGTTTTTCTTTCATATCAAGGAACCAATACTATAACAGCTAAGGCTACCGACAATGTGGGGAATTGGAGTCCCACTTCAATGAATGTATTTCTGGATAGTGTTGCCCCATCGGTTGAAATTGTCACTCCTGCCGAGTGGTCTGTTCTGGGAGCCGGCCCGATTACAGTCACAGGAACGGTAACGGATCCTGAACCCAGCTCAGGAATAAACATAGTATTGGTGGATGGAGCACCAGCAGTTATTGATTCACCAACAATAATAGGAGGAAACTGGACCGCCACTTGGACTGCATCTACTGTCAGTTCAGGTACCTGCGTTGATCCACAAATCATTAATGCTATGGCCTATGACGGAGCCAACAATGAATCTCCTTCTGATTACCGTCGGGTAGTAATAGATACAGTAGGGCCGGAGTCAGTGAGCCTTGATCCTATACCGCTCTGGACTAATAATACTTGGATACCGGTAACCGGGTTTGCTTCTGACATTTGCACTGGATTAGAAAGTGTGTTGGTCGAGGGAGTGCCTGCTGATCTAAATACTGTAACGGGCAGGTGGAGTGGGACAGTAACTGGTTTAGGCCCGGTTACAACCATATTTACCGTAGAGGCTATTGATATGGCAGGGAATTTCTCTTCTACTACGGGCAGAGTGAGGGCTGATACGGATCCGCCGAATCTGCTGGAAATTGACTCCACTGTGCAAGGAGAATGGATCAATACTTCCAGTTATCTAGTATGGGGAAGAGCCAATGATCTTTTAAGTGGCATAAAAACCGTAATAGTGGATGGAATAACTGCGGATATTTCTGGTATAAACTGGACCGCAACCTTAGATAGTTTAGGCCCTTGTGATGCTCCACTTACAATTGTTGCAACCGCAATAGATAATGCGGGGAACGAGAAAACTGAATCCATTACAGTTGGGGTGGACACGAGGGGGCCGGAGGAGCTGAGCATCAGTTCACCTTTGCCGGGTGACTGGATAGTCAGCTCCACTTTAGAAGTAACTGGCAGCGTTTCCGATTACTGCAGTGAGGTGAAAATTGTAAAAATGAATGGGTTAACTGCTGGGTTAGTGGGAGATACCTGGACTAAAACTTTGACCGGTTTGCCAGGTTGCAACAACGCATATTCGATCACGGCCGAAGCTGAGGATAATGCGGGTAAGTTTACCTCTACAGCTATTACTGTACAAGTCGATACGGTTACGCCAACTATAAGTATTACCTCCCCCACAGATGGAAGCACGGTCACGGAGTCGGTGGTTGAAATTACTGGAGATGTCAGCGATATTTGCTCAGAAATAGATAAGGTGGAGGTGCGTCTGGTGCGTCTGGCCGGGCCGACCACTCAACTGGCGGTACTTACGTCAGTAGGAGTGGTTTACTCAGCCGAATTTAGTGGGATATACTCGGGGACATATATGGCTATCGCCACGGCTTATGATATAGCGGGCAATTGGAACTCAACTACCAGGAATTTTAGGGTTGACTATGTTTATCCGGAATCCATTACAATTGTGGCAGCATCATCGGAAGTAGTCGGGAGTACTTATCTGACAGTAATTCTCTTAGATGGTGGAAGTGCTGGGGTGACAGGCCAGGAGGATTTTATTACCGTGACCTCAAATAGGAATAACATTACTACCACCCTGGATATTAGTGTTGATGATTTTGAGAGTTGTCTTCCCACACCTGCTGCTTGCGGCTGGACGGAGGTTACCACAACAAATGAATTTATTATTGGACTTCCTCCTCTTAGTCCTTCTGGTGGTGACTATGTCTATTTAACATATGAAGGAGGGATACAAAAAACAATTGATACCACTGGCTACTGGAAAATTAGAATAAGTTATGAGGTTAAAACTTCAAATCTGGGTTCTGGAGAGACTCTCGATACGGAAATTTCAATAGATGGTGGCACAATCTGGATTCCGGTTACTAATACTAATGTAACTTCTTGGCAGACAGTGAATCTTAATTTGTCTGAGATTAATCCGCGGGTAGAGAATAATTCTCAATTTATGATCAAGTTTGTGCAGAATGCTGATAGTGTCGGGGAAGCTAGAGTGGATCATGTAGTTGTGACCGGAGATCCTCTGGAGGAGACCATCACTCTTCTAAGCGATAATAATGATGGTACTTATACATACAGGGTGGAGAGCTGTGAGCTTTCCGGTCCTCCGGATAATATGAGTGCAGCCAACATCTGTGCATCCTGGTGGAATGAGGTCGATCCCTACATAGAAACCAACCCCTGTGCAATGATTATCTTTAA
>JAUWWP010000004.1 GCA_030616835.1 Deltaproteobacteria bacterium
ATCGCTATTACAATTTCATCCCTGTCCTGCCATTTGTTCCCAACCAGTAGTTCCAGCCGCTTCTTTAGAATATTTTGAGTGAAATATTTAATTTCTTCCCTTTGCATCATTATCTCCCTTTATTGGTTTGCTTTCTTTTCAAACATCAACCCCAAACATAAATCTCTACTTTATTTCCTACCTTGTTCCGGTAGCCCCATCTAAGAACAATATCTCCTCTTCTAATCTTTGCAAAATATCTGCTATTTGCCCTCCAAGCAATTGTTATTATATTGACAACCCCCGCCTTCTCTGTCAACCAAAAAAACATCAGGAGTTCTCAAAATTCTGTTTCTCTATGTTATCTACCTGAGGCAGCTTGAGATTTTAACCACGAATTTCACGAATTACACGAAACAATTTTCCCTTTTGGGATTTGGCTTGCTTGCCGAAGCTTTAGCGCAGGCAGGGATTTTGTCATTGGGATTTGTTTTATTTATCTTGGTATGGGCTCCTCGGCGGTGAGTATGGGCATAAGGAGGCTTGATGAACAGATTTCGTAGGAAACGGGGCTCAAGAAGATCCTGAAATCGTTAAGTGGCTAAGTGGAGATCTGACCCCACAACCTCTAAAAACTTATAATCTTATGGACGTCCCCCACTCCATCCTGGACGTCCCCCACTCCATCCTGAGCAAGAAATGGATCAGGAGATGAAAACCTTAGAAATCAGCGCTTACTCGCATTCCGAATAGCCGCAGGAGCGGCAGACAATACACCCACCCTCCGGCTCCACCACTCCCCCGCATTCAGGACAGGCCCCCCGGGTGAAGATAACTTCCGCAATATTAAGATGGTCCGTCTTCAGATTTTCCTCTAAGGCCCTGGCAATGGCATCGGCACAGGAGAGCACCTTATTCTTTCCCAAGCCCCGGGGCTTATGACAGCTAATACCCTTAAGGTGTTTGATGACCGCATCCGGTTCAAGATTGGAACGCAGGGCCAGCGAAACCAATCTACCAATTGCCTCTGATTGACTGGCTGAGCAGCCTCCGGCCTTTCCGATTGAATTGAATATCTCAAAAGGAAGTCCTTTATCGTCTTTATTAATAGTAACATAGAGATCCCCGCATCCGGTTTCCATCTTCCTAGTTACTCCCATGGTCACTAATGGTCGGGGCTTGGGGAGAATTCGAGGACGGGCCTCTTCCGCCCTCCCACCAGACCTTCCCAGGGTAAGGACCTGTTTTCCCTTGGAGCCATCCCGATAAATGGTAACCCCTTTACAATCATTCTTATAGGCGAGTTTGAAAATCTTATCAATAACCTCTTTGCCGGCATTCTCCGGCACATTCACTGTCTTGGAAACCGCATTATCAACGAACCGCTGGAAGGCTGCCTGCATCTCAATATGCCATTCCGGCGGGATATCATGGGCGGTAGCAAAAAGCCTCTTAATGGATTGGGGCACCTCCTCGCAGTTTCGCACTGAGCCCTCCTTAGTAATATTTTTCATCAGCTTCTCACTATAAAATCCCTTCTCCTTAGCAATCCTCTCAAAATCCTGGTTTATTTCGGGCAACTCATCATCATCCATAACATTACGGGTGTAGGCAAGGGCAAAGATAGGCTCAACCCCGCTGGAACAGCCCGCGATAATACTGATCGTTCCGGTAGGAGCAATCGTGGTCGTGGTGGCATTTCTCAGCTTAATCCCTTTGGGATCGTCGAACACGCTTCCTTTAAAATTTGGGAAAACTTCCCTTTCCTCCGCCAAAGAGGTAGAGGCCTTCCTTGATTCATCCCTAATAAAGCGCATCACTTTGGAAGCCAGGCCCAGGGCCTCTTTTGATTCATAAGGCACTCCTAACCTTACCAGCATATCGGCAAAACCCATTACCCCCAGACCTATCTTTCGATTACCCCTGGTCATCTTTTTAATCCGGGGAAGAGGGTAACGATTGGCATCAATAACATTGTCCAGAAAGTGGACTGCACTCCAGACAATTTGCTTTAGCTTTCCATAGTCTATCCCTCCATTCTCCACCACTTTCGCAAGGTTAATGGAGCCTAAATTGCAGGACTCATAGGGAAGAAGAGGCTGCTCTCCACAGGGATTGGTACTTTCAATCTTGCCTATCCGGGGGGTGGGATTGTCTCGATCAACCCGATCCAGAAACACTATTCCGGGATCACCGGTCTTCCAGGCCATCTCCACTATTTTATCATACACCGTTCTCGCCTTTAGCCTTTGCACGACCTCTTCGTTACGAGGGTTAACCAGACTGTATTCCCTATCCTTTTCCACTGCCTCCATGAAATCCTCGGTTATCCCTACTGAGATATTGAAATTACTAAGGGCATCAGTTTCATGCTTGGCAACAATAAAATCCATAATATCCGGGTGATCTACCCGAAGAATACCGATATTAGCACCCCTTCGGGTCCCTCCCTGCTTGATGGTCTCGGTAGCGGCATCGAACACACTCATAAATGAAAGGGGGCCGCTGGAAACCCCTCTGGTGGACTGCACGGCATCGTTCTTGGGGCGGATATGGGAAAAGGAGAAGCCGGTTCCCCCTCCGCTCTTATGAATAAGGGCAGTATTCTTTATGGCCTCGAAGATGCTATCCATTGAGTCCTCAACTGGGAGGACAAAGCAGGCTGCTAATTGCCCCAGCTCCCGGCCGGCATTCATCAGGGTAGGGGAGTTGGGCATGAATTCAAGCCGAGTCATCAGCCGGTAGAACTCCTCCTCCACCTTCTGGACATCCGCCTGTGGGTTATATATTCTGTCAGCCTCAGCAATGGTTCGGGCAACCCGGCGGAACATATCCTCCGGGGATTCTAAGACCCCCCCCTTTTTATCTTTTTTCAGGTACCTCCTCTCCAGTACCCGGAGAGCATTCTCCGAGAGCTTCAGCCGACCATCATCCTTGCCCAAGGCGGACTTATCTACCTTAACTGAGATAGATTTGTCCATCGTGATTGAGGCGGATTTGCCCAACCCGCCTTGGGCGGGTTTGTTCAACCCAACTGAGGTAGATCTGTCCAACTCGGCTGAGGCGGATTTGTATAACTCTCCTGAGGCCGATCCATTCAACTTGACATCCTTCACCTTTTCCATTATCTCTCCCTTTATCGGTAGCGTATTAGTTAAAATACCTATTTAATACACAACAAATATGTATAAGGTAAGTATAGAATACCATATGTTGTGCTGTCAAGGGAATAAATTCCCCAAAAATAATATTTTTTTTATTAGAAAAAACCTTAGAAAAATCAACGGTTATCAATTTCATTACATACATTACATACTTGACAAAGAGAGGCTGATTGATTATATATTAATAAATTTTGCGAGGCCTGCTATGATCAAGGTTACTAACATTACTAAGAGATTTGGAGCTACCTTAGCCGTAGATAATGTCTCCTTTGAAGTGAACCGGGGCGAGGTTTTAGGACTTCTGGGGCCAAATGCCGCCGGGAAAACCACTACAATGAGGGTTTTAACCTGCTATATGCCCCCGGATGAAGGCAGTGCGACTGTGGCCGGCTATGACATCATTGAAGACTCCCTGGAAGTGCGTAAGCATGTCGGCTATCTCCCGGAGAGTGCCCCCCTGTACCTGGAGATGGGGGTACTTGAGTATCTGGCCTATATTGCTGAGATCCGCGGTATTCCCTCGAGGGAAAGGCCCTCCCGGGTTAAAAAGATGGTGGAGATCTGCGGCCTGGAGCAGGTGTTAAAAAAAGACCTGGGAGAGCTATCGCGGGGCTACCGCCAGCGGGTGTGCCTGGCCCAGACCCTGATCCATGACCCGGAGATCCTTATTCTCGATGAGCCTACCAGTGGCCTTGATCCCAGCCAGATTATTGAAATCCGGGGACTAATCAAGGAGATCGGCCGGGAAAAAACGGTAATCCTCAGTACCCACATCCTGCCTGAGGTCTCGGCTACCTGCAGCCGGGTTCTGATTATCAATGAAGGCCGGCTGGTTGCCTCCGGCACTACCGAAGAGCTGGCTGAGAGGGCCCGGGGAGGAGTTACCGTTTACGCAAAGATCCGGGGACCTCAGGGGGAGATTGAAGAAAAGCTAAGCCGGCTGGAGGGACTCCATAGCTTCCGGAAAATCGCTCAGGAGGGAGAGGACCTCCACCGCTTCTGCCTTGAGATCAAAGAGCAGATTGATCCCTCAGAGGAGATCTTCCATATGGTTAAGGATAGCGGCTGGAGCCTGAGTGAGCTCCGCAGGGAAGAGATCTCCCTCGAGGATATCTTCCTCCAATTAACTACCAAGGAAACATAGGTGGTTTTGGTTGGGTTAGTCGGTTGTGGTTACAGGAAAATCAAAGTGCAAAAATCAAAATGCAAAATGACAAATCAAAATTCAAAAAGTTAATTCAATAATTTTAATTTTTAACTTTTGATATTTGATATTACGAAGTAACAAAGATATGGCTGTAATTATCAGCAAAAATAGATTCCCTACCTAAGTGTAAAATCATGGGCAAAACCTGGGCGATCGGTAAAAAGGAATTTCGGAGCGACTTTAGCTCCCCCATTGCTTATATCTTCATCACTTCCTTCCTGGCCCTCTCAGGATGTCTTTTCTTCCGGCTCTTTTTCCTGGAAAACACAGCCAGTCTGCGTAACTTCTTCGGGTTTCTTCCCTGGCTTCTCCTCATTTTTGTTCCAGCGATCAGTATGAGACTCTGGGCGGAGGAGCGGAAGCTGGGAACCCTGGAGCTCCTGCTCACACTCCCGGTTAAAGATTACCAGGTGGTTATCGGTAAGTTTCTGGCCAGTTTCGCCTTCCTGAGCCTTACCCTTATCCTTTCCTTCCCTCTACCCGTGATAGTTGCGGGACTGGGCGAACCTGACCCCGGCCCGATCCTGGGTGGCTACCTCGGGGCCTTGCTTCTGGGTGGGGCCTATCTTTCCGTGGGTCTCTTCGTCTCCAGTCTTACCGAAAACCAGATTGTGGCTTTTATCATTGGCGTTTTAACCTGCTTTACCCTGCTCGTCATCGGGGAGCAGTTTGTGCTGTTTGCCATCCCCCGAGCCCTGGTCCCCCTGTTTCAATACCTGGGGCTGGGATACCATTTTGACAGCATCTGCCGAGGCCTGATTGACTCCCGCGACCTGATATATTATCTCTCGGTAATCGGTTTTTTCCTCTACCTCAATGTACGTACGGTGGAGAGCAGGAAGTAACAGGAAAATGGCTGTCTCGAAACTGAAGCGAAGTACCAATTACCTGATCCTGACAATTATTACCCTGGCGATCCTTGCGGTGATCAATTTTCTATCCTCCCGCCACTTCTTCCGCATTGATTTAAGTGAGGGAAAGATCTTTACCCTTTCCCCCTCAACCCGCAGGCTTATCAGTGAACTCGATGATCTGGTTACCATTAAGGTCTATTTTTCTAAGAAACTCCCCTCTTACCTGGTTAACCTTCAGCATCAGGTCGAGGATCTCCTGGACGAGTACCATGCCTATGCGCAGGGTAATCTTCAGATTGAATTCATTGACCCGGCCGAAGACCCAAAAATAAAGGAGACAGTAAGGGCACTGGGGATTCCCCAGGTGCAGATGAGGGTAATTGAGAAGGACAGGCGTCAGATAGTTACCGGTTACCTGGGAATGGCGGTCCTGTATGAAGACAAGAAGGAGATCCTCCCGATCGTTCAGCAGATCTCTAACCTGGAGTATGAACTCACCGGAGCAATCAAGAAGGTGACTACCAGGGAGATTAAGACCCTGGGATTCTTAAGCGGGCACGGAGAGCCTGATATTGATAATGAATACCAGTTGATTCGGAAGGAGCTGGAAAAACAGTACCGAGTCCGGAAGGTAGATACCACAAAGGGGGAGTTTGTCCCCGAGGAGGTAAATACTTTGGTCGTCGCCGGGCCGAAAGAGCTCGGCGAACAGGATAAATACATCATTGATCAGTTCCTAATGCGAGGGGGTAAACTCCTGCTCTTGCTCGACGGGGTAAATGTTTTTAAGTTAACCGAGCCATTCCAGATTCTCCAGGCTACCCCCCGGCCCCAGCCGCTAAACGATCTCCTTTCCGGATACGGGATCAGGGTTAACCAGGATCTGATCCTGGATCGCTCCATGGCCAACTTCTCCTACTCACCCCAGAGATTTATCCGCTTCAGTCTTCCCTATCCGCTCTTTCCTCGGATAACCAAGAAATTTTTCAACCAGGAAAACCCGGTGGTCAGTGAGCTCGAGCTCCTGGTACTCCCCTGGACCAGCTCCCTCGAGATCCTTACCCAGGACAACCCAGATCTGAAGCTCACCGAGCTGTTCAAGACTACGGATCGTGCCTGGGTGCAGTCCGCCTCAGGCGGACAGCGCTTCGAGCTAACCCCTCAACGCCAGCTCCCTCCCGCTCCCGGGAGCCAGAGGAGCTACTGCCTGGCGGCTGCGGTTACCGGGAGATTCAAAAGCTTTTACGCCGACAAGCCGATACCCTCGATGGTGAAAAAGACCAGGGAGACCATTAAGGAATCTTCTCCCACCCAGATTATTGTTCTGGGTAACTCTTCCTTTATCTCCAACAATTTTATGGGCAATAACTTTATTCGCCAGTTCTCTTTCAATGCTATCTTCTTTCTCAATGCGATTGACTGGCTCACCCTGGGTGAGGATCTGATCGGCATCCGCTCCCGGGTAGTGATTGACCGGCCCCTAAAAGAGCTCTCCGAGCCGGAGAAGAGGCTCGTCCGATACCTTGGTATCGGGGGAATGCCCCTGCTGGTAATCGGCTTCGGCCTGATCCGCTTCCTGCTTCGCCGAAGAGAGAAGGCTAAATTAGTATGAAGTTAAAAAAGATCTTAACTTATCTCATGGTTCTGATAATACTGCTGGCCCTGGCCTACTTGATTGAACGGCCGGGGAGGAAGCAGAAAGAGGCTGCGTTTCTTCTCTTCCCTGACTTTACGCCCACCGCTGCCGCCCGAATTGAGCTAAAAGACCCGGAAACAGAGGTGATTCTGGAGAAGAAGGAGGAGAAATGGCTGGTAGCCAGCTCCGAGAACTACCCGGCGGATCTGGGAAGCATAGAAAGGCTTCTCGGTAAGGTAAAGGGGCTTCTCGGGAGTTCTCTGGCCTCCAAGAAGCCGGAGAAACACTCAATTTTTAAGGTTGATAAGAGTGGGCTCGAAGTTAAGATCCTTAACAACGAATCAGCCCCTCTGGCCCACTTCTTCGTGGGTAAGGCCGGCCCTGAGCTGGCCAGCACCTATGTGCGCCGGGGAGACTCCCCGGAGGTGTTTTTGATCGATGAGCGGCTAAAATCAATCTTTTCCCACCCGGAGTGGCGGGATCTGCACATCTTCAGATTCAATAAGGCTGATGTCGTTGAGCTGACGTTGAAGCCGAAGGGGAAGAAGGAGATCAGCCTGAAGAGAAACATCGTTGAAGGCACCTGGGAGATCCATAAGCCGGTTAAATCCCTGGCCCGGGGAAAAGAGGTGGATTCCCTTTTAATGACCTTCTCTTCGCTGCGGGCACAGGAGTTTGCCGAAGAAGGGGCACTAAAAAAATCTAAGCTATCTTCCCGACCACAATCAACCTTTACCGCCGTGCTCGTCGATGGCTCGAAGAAGGTGCTTTTGGCAGGTAAGGAGAAGGATAAATCTTTGACCTATGTCAAGAAGAAAGGGGATGAAACTATATTCCTCGTCTCCCAGTACAAGCTCCGCAAATTAGCCCCAGAACTGGACGACCTGAAGCAGAGTGAAGAGGCCGAACCCTGAGTTATCCTAACCTCAGAGATAGGTGACTGTGGGACTGTTGAAAAACCCTTCTTTAAGGAAATTTTTTCAATGAACCAGGAATGAGGTGAGGGGGAGGGAAGATACTTTTTCAACAGCCCCACTGTCCCTTATTTCCTAAAAATTGTTTGGATTAATAGGGACAGCGCCCGTTTTATCTCCAATTCAACCTGCGGCATCATTTATTACTATTCATATTTAAGTATTGCGTTCCTGGAATTTTTGTTCTTAATTTCTGAATTCATGAATTTGCGAATTTCAGAAAAATAGGTGCAGCCCCTGTTTAAATATTTGCTCATTTGTCAAGATCAAAGATTCTCCCCTAGCAAAGATCAAGAGCAGTCCTGACCCCTTGCCATTACTTTCTTAATTCTTAACCACCTTTTTTTATTTCTTCCTCAAGTGCCTTTGCAAATTCAGGGTCGTTAAAAGCCTTTATCCTTTTGATTGTGGTATCATAGGCATCGATTTTTTCCTCTTCTAAGGTTCTAGCATAATTTACTTTCGGGTCTATTTCATCCAGCCTTTCTATTAAAAACTTACTTTCCTCAGGAGGCATAACATTTGAATCGGTCATTGCCGCAGCGCGAGCATAAACCCCTTCATCCAAAAGATATTCCAAAGCCCTGAACGGAAGTTCATAGTACTTTCCAAGGGCCCCGCTACGCTGGGTAAAACCAGCTGGTGTGGCAGCTTTAAACGAAACCCTGACATAGAGTTTTTCTTTGAATTCGCTTAGCCTCCTTGCATAATCTCTGTCAGCACCAAAGAGTATCCCATTCGTTTCTAAGATAAAAAGCGGATATGCCGAGTCTTTTATCTGGCTCAAAACCGATAATAAATGCTCTTTTCCAATTAGAGGTTCACATCCTGACAGGCGAAGCTTTTTAACCTTTAGATTTCTAAACCTTTCCCAACCAGAAGCGGTTATACCTTGGGCAGCCGCTTCGAAAAGTTTCTGGGCAACCCCGGCAGGGGAATGAAATTCTCCAAAGAGTTCGGGAAAATCCCTTGACCAATTGGTCCAGCAATATATACAGCGCAAGCAACAGCCTACAGCATATCCGGAAGCAATGCCCCCATACACTGGTGCTGAATATATACCGACATACTTTCTTTCCAGTCCTTCCCTACCTTTTCTGGTTACTATTTTTTCTGTCTTGGCTGCCAACTCCAAAGGATCAAAAGGTTTACTGTCCTGAGTTGTGAAACGAGGATAGCCTTTCATCAATTTTTTTAAGAGGCAAATTTTAAATATGGAAACATTTTAATCCTAAGGGAATATTATGGTAGATTTGGAGAAATAGGGACAGCACCCGTTTTATCTTCAAAAACGTCCTATGCCAAGGGCTGACCCCGCTCACTAGGAGTGCACCCTTTCCTTTCTCTTTATTAAATGACCAAACTTATTGCGTAATAAATTAAGTTGTTCTTTTCCTGAAAGATGAGATAATCTCTTTCCTGCTTTTTTCTGAAGCCGACGTTTCATCTCTACAGCGTCAAATTTCTTAGCTTTCATAAAGCACCTCCTTCGGGCTCCTACCGGATAGCAATATTGGATGAGCAGGTAATTTGGCATGGATTTGAGATCCCTCGAGATCAAGTGCCTGACATGCCGGATCGGGCTATCGCGGCAACTGCTTCGGCACTTGGATTCCCTCTGTTGACCAAGGATGAAAGGTTACATAACTGGAGAGGGGTGCCGTTAGTATGGGATTAAATTTAAATTGTCTTCCTTGAGAAAAATATAGGTCCACTCCTAATTTCACTCATTAATTAGAATAATCCTGTTATTTCTCCTCCACTAACCTCAGGTACATCTTTGCGGTTTCATTCCTGGGCTCTCGCTTAAGCACTTCTTTCCACTCCCTCTTTGCCTCCTTGATCCTTCCCAGGGAGTAATAGGTAATCCCTAAATTTATCCCGGCTGCCGAGTAGCCCGGACGCAGCTTTTTGGCCGCTCTTAGCTCCTTGATCGCCTGATAAGTATCCCCTTTATCCCGGTGAGCAATCCCCAACTTAGTCTTGATGTCCACGAAGCTGGGCTGCAACTTCAGGGCCTTCCGATACTCTTCAATGGCTTCATCGCATAGGCCGAGGCCTTTATATACATCCCCGATCTCTACATGCATATTGGCCAGCTTCCCCCGGGCATACTTATCCTTAATGCCGAATTTGGCCTTCATCTGGGAGGCCACGGCAGCCTGGGCATAGACCTCCTCGGCCTTCTGAAACTCCCCTAGATCACCGTAGGTTACCGTCAGGTTCAGGGAGGCCTCCGTGTAGCTGGGATTGAGCTTCAGTGCCCGCTTAAAAGCCCTCACTGCCTGATCATATTCCCCCCGCTGATGGTAGATTACTCCCAGCATATGGTACACATCGGCGAAACGAGTATTTCCCTTAATAAACTCGGAGAAATGCTCTAAGGCCTCCTCGTAATAGCCACGATCAAAGCTTTCCTTCCCCAGAGAATAAAGCTCCTTTAGTTTCTCTTCCATTCTATTGCCCCTTTCTATAGCCCCTTAATGATCTTCCATCCATCCTTTTCCTTGACCAGGGTTAATCGCTCCCGGTCGGAAAAATGCTTTTTCTTTCCGCCAGTATCCACGCTCAACAGAACCTTCTGATAGACCGTGGCGAACTCACCATTTATGTAAATGCTCCGGTCAGAGAATGAAAACTCAATCCCTTTCAGGGCGCTAATACTTCTGGCCACCTTCTGCCCAACGGCGGAGAAATCTTTTTCTTTATCCTGATAATCTTTCGAAATACAAGAAAGATAAAGGGAAAGGTCTCCCCGCTCCAGTGCCCTTTCCCTGCGGTTAAGAACCTCCACAATCTCATCCTGAGGAGAAGACGAACAGAAAGTGAGGGTTAATAACAAAAAAGCGGAGAGGAGAATCCTATACTGCATTGTGGAGCTTAATCTTTCAGTTTAGCCAGAAGGCTCTTCGCCTTTTTTCGATACTTACTATGAGGGTAAATATCGCTCAATCTATGAAGGACCTCTCTGGCCTCATCCCACTCCTTGAGGTAGTAGTGGCAGCGGCCGATAAAGTAAAGGATCTTGGCATCGAGCCCCGAGTCCGGATAATCCTTGAGGATTCGGCTAAACCTTCCTAAGGCTATCTGATAATCCCCCCTTCGATAGTAAAATTTTCCCACATAGAACTCATGCTCGGCCAACCTCCGGCGGCTGCTCATTAGCTTCTCCCGGGCATCCTCAGCATATTCGCACTCCGGATACTTACGGATCAGCTCTTCGAACTTGCTGGCTGCCCTCTCGGTTGCCCGCTGATCCCGATCGATGGAAAGGATCAGTTTATAATGGCTTAAGCCTAACTGATATAACACATAGGGAATATTTTCATTAGCAGGATGAAGCCGCTTAAACTCCTGGTAACGGATTATAGCCTCCTGATATTCACGGTTGCGAAAGTGAGCATCAGCAATCCTGAGCTCCGCCAGAACTGCGTACTTGCTAACCGGGTAATAATCGATAACCTTTTGAAACTTTTCAATAACCCGGGCATAGTCAATGGTTGAAAAGAGGCCCCATGCCTTCCCTTTATTTAACTCCTCCATGGCTTCACGATAAAGCTCTTCCGCCGGGGGTACCTCTTTGACCTTGGCACCTGCACAGCTTGAGGCCAAAAGCACTACTAAAACGAGCAAATAATGCTTTAAACAATGCATCTTAACTATCTGCATGGTAATAAACTCTAAATCCCAAATTCTAAATCCTAAACAAATTCTAAATCCCAATTAGCCAAATTCAAAACTACTTTAACTGATAAATTCTAAATCCCAAACAAATCCCCCTCACCCGACCCCTCTCCCCGTTGGGGAGAGGGAACCTTCCCTTCGACAAAGTTTATCCCGAGCGAGGCCGAGGGGCTCAGTACTGGCCTGTCGAAGGGAATGTTTTGAGTTTTCGATTTTGATCATTTGAAATTGTTTAGAATTTAGCATTTAGTGCTTAGGATTTACCTTGTTGGTGCTTCGAGCTTGGGATTTGTGACCGTAGTCTCCTACCCGGCCCTGGAAATATACTCCTCCGCTGCCATTGCTGCGGTAGCCCCATCACCCACTGCCGTTGCCACCTGGCGAAGCAACTTGGAGCGCACATCCCCGGCAGCAAAAATGCCGGGGCTCGAGGTCTCGGTACTATCCCCAGCCTTCACGTAACCTCCTCGATCAAGCTCAACAATACCTTGCAAAAAATCACTGTTCGGCTGGTTACCAACATATACAAATACCCCTTCCACTTTAAGCTGAAATCTTTCCTCTCCTTTAGCCTTTTTAAGGTTAAGGTATTTAACTATCTTCTCTCCCCCGATCTCTTCCACTATTGAATCCCAGATAAACTCGATCTTTTTATTGCCCAGTGCCTTTTCCTGAATTACCTTCTCGGCCCGGAGCTCTGAGCGGCGGTGGATCACATTTATCTTGCGGGCAAATTTAGTAAGAAACAGCGCTTCCTTAATGGCTGAATCCCCACCGCCAATCACCGCGATCTCGGCATCCCGGAAAAACGCTCCATCACAGGTAGCACAGTAGGAGACCCCTCTGCCTTTGAACTTTTCCTCCCCGGGCACACCCAGAGTATTCGGCCGGGAGCCGCTAGCAATTATTACTGCTTTAGCTAAAAACTCCGTATCTTTTGTGTAGATATTCTTATAATCCCCTTCCCGGGCCAATCTCTCCACTCTCCCCTGGGCAATCTCCAGTCCGAAACCCTCAGCCTGTCTTTTAAAGTTCTCCATTAGCCTTTCACCGGATATTCCGCCGGGGAATCCGGGATAATTTTCTATGTGATGGGTTACTGCTGCCTGTCCTCCCGGGATTAACTCCTCAATCAGGAGGGTTTTCAGCCTTGCCCGGGAGGCATACAGGCCTGCGGTAAGACCTGCCGGCCCCCCACCGATTATGATCACATCATATCTACCCTCGGACATAGCTACTCTGATCCGCTCCTCCGTAATCTACCAATTCTTATACTATTAAACAGATAATCTGTCAATGACCAATCTGTAAAATAGTAGGGAATAGCCCTGTCCGCCATAGCTTTAGCGACGGCGGAAGGGAGTAGCACCCTACTTCGCTAAAGCTTCGTAGGGCAGGGGGAGTAGCAAGGGCAACAAGTCTCTGATCAAATCCCAATCCTTCGAGACGCCCCGATGGGCATCGGGGCTCCCCAGGATCTCGGTTCTTTTCGGGTAATTCGTGCAATTCGTGGTTCAAATCCCAAATCAATAATTTGCATTCAGCCTTCGTAGCTACTACGGCGAAGTAGGCTTTTGCAATTTGCATTTTGCAATTTCTTTAGAGGCCCTTTTGCTTGACATTTATCATAAATATTGATAGCTTACTTAAACTGCTTCCGGGCTAAAGGCTGAAAGGAAGGGCTTATGACCAGGTATCGCTTAGCCTTATTTTCCTTGATTATCTTCCCTCTGTTCCTCTTAGGATGTGGCAAAAAGGGGCCTCCCACTTTTCCCGAGCCCGAGAACTCAGGGAAGGCCTATCAGCTGGGAAAAGTTCAAATGTCAATAGATAGGATTCAAGGGGTCAAGGATTCCAGGGCTTAACTCCCTGCTATTCCTTGCTATTCCTTGCTATTCCCTGAAGTAATTGAGCCTTTAGATAAAATGCACTATTTTCATTATAAAAATAAAGAGCTTTCCTGTGAGGAGGTTCCCCTCAGGAGGATCGCTCGGAAGGTAGGTACCCCTTTCTACCTATACAGCTATCGAACCCTGAAAAGGCATTTCCAGGCCTTTGATTCAGCCTTTGCCCAGGCTCCCCATCTGATCTGCTACTCAGTTAAGGCCAATTCCAATCTGGCGGTGCTGCGCACCTTCTTTAATCTGGGAGGGGGGGCAGACATTGTCTCCGGCGGAGAGCTGATGCGGGCCCTGCAGGCTGGTGCCGATCCCCAGAAGATCGTCTTCTCCGGAGTGGGAAAGAAAAAGGAGGAGATTAAATACGCCCTGGATTCAAACATCCTGATCTTCAATGCCGAATCTTCCCAGGAACTAATCACAATAGATTCTGCTGCCCGGAAAGCAGGCAAGGTAGCCCGGATTGCCCTGCGGGTTAATCCCGATATTGATCCCCTCACCCATCCCTATATCACTACTGGCTTAAAAAAAAATAAATTTGGCATTGACATCAAAAATTCACTCCAGCAATACAGGGAAGCCAGAAAGCTAAAGAATCTGGAGATAGTCGGAGTTGATTGCCATATCGGCTCCCAGCTCACTGAGATTAAGCCCTTTGTTGATGCCCTGAAAAGCATCAAAGATCTTATTGTCCAGCTAAAAAAAGAAGGTGTCAAGATAAGCTTCCTGGATCTGGGCGGAGGGCTGGGGATTACTTATAATGAGGAGGCCCCTCCTCATCCGAAGCAATATGCCAAGGCCCTGCTCAAAGAGCTTAAGGGCCTGAAATGCACTCTGATCCTGGAGCCGGGGCGGGTACTCACTGGCAATGCCGGGATCCTGGTCACCAGAGTGCTTTATACCAAAGAGAGTGAGGAAAAGAACTTCATCGTTGTTGATGCCGGGATGAATGATTTGATTCGGCCCAGCCTTTATGGAGCCTTTCAGGAGATAGTCCCGGTTAAAATGAGAAGCGCCAACGAGATAGTTGCTGATGTGGTAGGGCCGATCTGTGAAACCGGGGATTTTCTGGCCAGGGACCGGAGGCTCCCTCGCTTTCGGCCAGGAGAGCTAATGGCAGTAATGAGCTCAGGTGCTTACGGATTTGTGATGTCCTCCAACTACAACTCCAGGACCCGGGCAGCCGAAGTAATGGTCTCCGGGAAAGATTTTTATGTCGTTCGCGAGAATGAGTCCTATGAAGACCTGATCAGAGGAGAAAGGATACCGGAATTTTTAATCCATCAATGAAGTTAATCAAATTCACAAAAATGCAAGCTACCGGCAATGATTTTATCCTGATAAACTGCCTGGAAAAGAAATTAGCTAATCCTTCCCGGTTCGCGGAAAGGTTCTGCCGAAGAAGATTCGGGATTGGGGCCGACCAGTTACTTCTTCTCCTTCCCTCAAAGAAGGCCGATTATCGTCTACAGATATTTAACGCCGACGGCAGCGAGGCGGAAATATGTGGAAATGGACTTCTCTGCCTAGCCCGATACCTCTGGGTCAATAAGCTGAGTGAAAAAAGAAAATTGGAAATTGAAATCCAGCCAGGGATAGCCAGATTAAGAATTCTTAAGAACAAAACGATCGCGGATATGGGAGAACCGAGGCTGGAAGGAAGCCAGATCCCTGCCCATCTGGACGGAAAGATAATCTCCTGGCCCCTGAAAGTAGGAGGGAAGGAATTCAGGATTACCTGCATTAATCAGGGTAATCCTCACTGTATTATCTTTGTTGACCGAGTAGAGGATTTTCCCGTGGAAAAATATGGCCCCCTTCTTGAAAATCACCGTATTTTCCCTAACCGGATCAACGTTGAGTTTATTGAGGTAATCAGTAGAAGGCAGATAAAGCTACGAGTCTGGGAAAGAGGCTGCGGGGAGACCCTGGGGTGCGGCAGTGGGGCTTCAGCCGCAGTGGTGGCAGGAGTTCTGAATAACAAAACCGAGAGAAAGGTGAAGCTCACGTTTCCCGGTGGTCTCTTAAAAGTGGAATGGGGTAAAGACAACCATCTTTATCTGAGTGGAGATACTGAGGAAATATTTACTGGAGAAATAAATTTCCCCCGCCCATAAACATAACAGGTATTATATAGAACGACAAAATAGTTTTCATAGATAGGACAGAATAAATCCTAAGCACTAAATCCTAAATTCTAAACAATTTCAAATGATCAAAACCCAAAATTCAAAAGCATGTCCTACTCCCCCTGCGGCGGGGTCGAATGGACTGTTTTGAACATTTGATATTTAAATTTGGGATTTGTTTAGGATTTATGATTTGGGATTTAGAATTTTATCAGGACAATTATTTAAGACGCTTTATATAGTAACATCAAGCAATCGAAAGGAGGTTGTTGGAGATGTCTACTCGATTTAAAGGGGCTATGGTCGCTATTGTTACGCCGTTCAGGAATGATAAGGTTGATGAGAAGGCACTAAAGGAACTAATCGAATTTCAAATTAACAATGGAACCGATGTTATCGTTCCCTGCGGAACCACTGGGGAATCGGCAACCCTCTCTCATTCAGAGCATGAAAGGGTGCTCGAGATAACCATTGAGGCAGTTGGGGGTCGAATACCAGTTCTCGCCGGTACTGGTTCCAACAGTACTGAAGAAGCTCTTAAGCTTACCCGTCATGCCCGCAAAGTCGGCGCTGATGGAGCCCTATTGATAACTCCTTATTACAATAAGCCGACCCAGGAGGGCCTGTTTCAGCATTTTCAGAAGATTGCTGTTGAGGTGGATATCCCTATTATCCTTTATAATGTTCCCGGAAGGACTAGCGTCAATATGGCTCCCGAGACCGTAGCCCGGCTGGCTGAGCTAAAGAATATCGTAGGAATCAAGGAAGCTACCGGCTCCCTTCAGCAAGTAAGTGAAACAATTCACCTCTGTCCGAATGACTTTGCTGTGATCTCGGGAGATGATTTCACCACTCTACCGCTTCTGGCCGTGGGAGGGAAAGGGGTTATCTCGGTAACCGCTAACATAGCACCGGCCGAGGTTTCCGGGCTGGTAGATGCCTTCGAGGCCGGGAATTATCCGAGGGCAAGGGAGCTCCATTTTAAGCTCTGGCCCCTTAATAATGCAATGTTTTTGGAAACTAATCCCATTCCGGTAAAGATTGCTCTGTCCTTGATGAAAAAGATAGCTCCGGAGCTTCGTCTTCCTCTGGCCCCGATGTCGGAGACAAACCTGAAGAAGCTAAAGCAGGTGCTTAAAGAGCATAAAATAATTTAGGGAGAAACAAATGATTAAGGTAATTGTTGCCGGGGCGGCCGGGAGAATGGGGAGGAGGATAATCAATATAGTTGGGGAAACCAAAGATGTTGAGCTAATCGGAGCTCTCGAGAAAAAAGGACATCACTCCCTGGAGCTAGATGCGGGCGTGGTCGCGGGTAGTGGCGAGATCGGGGTTAAAATTGAGGCTGATCTGAGAGCAATAATAGAGAGCAGCATCAAGACTTCGGAGGGTAAGCAAGTAATAATTGATTTTACCACACCTACTGCGTCGCTCGAACATTTGCGCCTGGCCAGCAAGAAGGTAGTGTCAATGGTGATCGGTACCACTGGATTCTCCCCTGAGGAAAGAGAAGAACTTCAGAGAATGGCTAAGATGATTCCCTGCGTTTGGGCACCCAATATGAGTGTGGGAGTTAACCTGATGTTCAAGCTCATTACCGAAGCAGCCAGGACCCTGGGGGATGACTTTGATGTGGAGATTATTGAGGCTCACCACCGCCGAAAGGTTGATGCCCCGAGTGGAACCGCCCTTAGAATAGGAGAGCTAATAGCTGAAGCTCGGGGAAGAAAATTTAACGAAGTAGGGACCTATGGACGCCGGGGAAAACCAGGAGAACGAACCCGGGAAGAGATCGGGATGCACGCAATTAGAGCAGGAGATATTATCGGCGAGCATACAGTTATCTTCGGAGGGGAAGGAGAAAGACTGGAGA
This sequence comes from Deltaproteobacteria bacterium, assembly GCA_030616835.1. Taxonomy (GTDB): domain Bacteria; phylum Desulfobacterota. The sequence goes on from JAUWWP010000004.1 coordinate 17,399, forward strand.
TTATCCACCGGGCGCACAGCCGGGATAATTTTGCCCGGGGAGCCCTACGCGCCGCTCAATGGTTGGTAAAACAGAAAAAGGGGCTTTACGATATGATGGATGTCTTAACTCTTAGATAAACCCCGTTAGAATCTCGCATAAAATTTAAGACCATGTGTTCGCTAAAGAATCTAAGATTATCTATCTTTGTAGTAAGCTATGGATCTACGGGGTAACAAATATCCATTACTCAGATAATCTCATTGGCATTATAATAAATATATAGTTTTCATCTATTCTTGGTCGGATAATAGTAGAACTTGATGGGTCAAACACCTCAAATTCTATTTCGTCTTCATTGATAACATTCAAAATATCTAATATATATCGAGCATTAAAATTTATCTCAATTTCTTCTCCTTGATAATCAACTTCTAAATCCTCTTTACCCTGTCCGATCTCGGGATCGTTACTCGATATTATTATTTTATTAGGGGAAATATTAAACTTAACGCCAAGAATTCTTCCAGTAGAGATAGCCGCCATCCTTTTTAAAGAATCTATAAAATTTTGTCTATTTATTATTATCTTTTTTCCTTCTTCTCCAGGAATAACCTGATTGTAATCAGGGAACGCACCTTCAATTATTCTCATAATAACTACAAGGAAATCTTTTTTAAAAATTACATTATTATCTTTAAAACTTATCTTTAAATTACCTTCGTATTTTTCCAAGACCTTTCTTACCTCATTAATACCTCGAGAAGGAAGAATTACTCCCTCTTCTAACTCTAAGACTGAAACGCCTTTAACTCTTCCATCGACCTTACAAAGACGATAACCATCTGTGGATACCATCCTCAATCCACTATTCTCTCCTTCCTCTATTTGCTCAAATAAAACACCATTAAGATTATGTCTACTTTCATCTTCCGAGACCGCAAATATTGTCTTCTCAATCATATCCTTTAATAATTTTCCGTCTAACTCTAAAAACCCCTTCGCTTCATAAGAAGGTAAATTCGGATATTCCTCAGAAGGCAGTCCCATTAACCTAAAGACACTTTTACCACTTACGATCTCCACCCAATTATTCTCTAACTTCTTAAGATGAATATCACCCTGTATTAACTCTTTTATAACCTCATATAGTTTCCTTGCCGATAAAGTAATATTTCCATCCCTAATAACCTTAGCCTCATAACGACCTTTTACCGCAATCTCTAAATCAGTTGCAGTAATTTCTAAATAATTATCTTTTGCCTCTAATAAGGTATTGGCTAAGATGGGCATAGTATTTCTTCTTTCTACTATACCCTGGGTAAAATATAAACCTTTCAAAAGTTCATCTTTTATAATCGAGATTTCCATAATAATAATCCTCTTAATTTATAAATATAAATAATATAATAGAATTAATAGGAACTGTTAATATGTTTATAAAAAGGATAAGCTATTATTATTATTAATAAATAAAGTTAAATATTCTGTTTAAAAATGAGTGGGTAAATTATTAATAAAAGGAAGACATTAAGTTATAGACATACTTACTAACAGTTAATATTAAATTAAGGTGATAAATTCTTAGTTAGTGAGTTAATATCATTTTTTAATGGTGAGTCTTCCTTAATTTTACTCTCTATTTTTTTTACTGCATAAATAACGGTGGAATGATCCTTACCTCCAAATTTACTTCCAATTTCAGGAAAGGAATAATCAGTTAAATTTCGACAGATATACATAGCAATTTGTCGAGGAAAAGCCACCACCCTCATTTTTTTATTAGATATTAGATCGGATAATTTAATATTAAAGTGTTTAGCAACTACTTTCTGAATTTGTTCAATATTAGGCTTTTCTTTCTTATATTGTAGAAAGTTTTGTAGAATCTCTTGAGCTAAATCTATTGTTATCGGGGAATTATTTATTGAAGAAAGTGCGGCTAAATTAAGGAGACATCCCTCTAATTCTCTAATATTTGATTTTATCTTGGATGCAATAAAGATTGCCACCTCATCCGGAAGGTCAATTTCATCAAGTTCTGCCTTCTTTTTTAGAATTGCTATCTTAGTTTCCATTTCCGGAGGCTTAATATAGGCAATTAGCCCTGATTCAAATCTTGACTTTAACCTATCCTTTAGCTGTGGTATACTCTTAGGGAAGTTATCACTGGTTACCACGATCTGTCTTCGTGAATCGTAAAGATAGTTAAAGATATGAAAAAATTCATCCTGAGTTCTCTCCTTACCGCCAATAAATTGAATATCATCGACTAGAAGGATATCACAAGAATTACGGTACTTATTTCTAAAATTATTCATTTTATCGTACCGGATAGAATAAATTAACTCATTCATAAACTCTTCAGAATTAAGATAGTGAACATTTAAAGTAGATTGAGTGTTAAGTGTTTTATGACCAATAGCATTAAGTAGATGAGTCTTTCCCAGCCCAACCCCTCCGTAGATAAATAGAGGATTGTTGTTACCTCCTGGTGATTTTGCGACCGCCATTGAGTGAGCATGAGCAATCCCATTGCAATGTCCTACTACGAAATTCTCAAAGGTATATTTAGGATTAAGATTAACTTTTGACTTTAAGTAATCCTTTGCATAAGCACTAACTTTATGTTTTTTCTCTTTTTTATTACTAACTAAAAAATTTACATTATAGTTAACTGAGGTCAGCTCAGATAAAATATCCTTAATTATTGAAACATAATTATCTGTCAGCCAGTGCTTAAAGAACTTATTGGGAACCTTAAGGGTAAGAACCTCATCTTTAGCGGAGACAAAACTTACTGGTTCAAACCAGACCTTATAATTTTGCGATTTAATCCTTTCCTTTATTAATTTTAAAGACCTCTCCCATAAATCTTCCATAATTTTGCCTCTTAGTTATTCACAGACTTATCAACAACTGTGGATAAAATAGATTCCTCTAAGAATCTTTCACTTTTTTCTCAGGAGCAAAACATTTTTTTATACCTAACAAAGGGAAATAAATTTTTCAAGCATTATTTTTAAAAAACTTTAACTTGGGAAATACCTTAAATATCTTACCGTTACTGGGACATGGCAAATGTCTAAAAATCCAAAGAAAATCAAGGAATTAGCAATTTACCCCGTTAGAAATCCGCCTCCGACGGATTGCCACGGGTTGAACCCCGTAAGACCATTACCCGGTGAGATAATTTGTCTAACGGGGTAAGCTTCTAACGAGGTTTGAAGGATTTTTTGGGGAACTTCTGTTCAAGAAAAAAAATGCTTGAAATATTTCATTTATTCTATTAAGTTAATAATATATTCATTAAAAATATATAAGGGGAGAAAATGGGCGCTTTTAAGAGGATAATATTTAAAAAATTTTCCTTCATCTTCTTTTCTCTAATTATTATGGCTACTGTTGGATCTTTGGGCCTATTTCTATATTTTTCCCATAATCTTCCTGATATAGATTCTCTGAAATATTATCGTCCTAATCTCATAACAAAAATTTTCTCTATTGATGAAGAACTGATAGAAGAATTCTATACGGAGAGGCGATTGATTATTCCTTTCGAGGAAATACCGGAGATACTCATAAAAGCATTCGTAGCTGCTGAGGACGCTCGATTTTACGAACATAAGGGCATAGATTATCGAAGTATTCTAAGAGCCTTATTTAGAAATATTGAAGCTAGAGAGATTATTCAAGGGGGAAGCACTATTACTCAGCAGGTGACCAAGTCCTTACTGCTTTCTCCGGAAAAGAAACTCTCAAGAAAGATCCGGGAGGCAATCCTTGCCTACCGGATCGAAAAAAACCTCTCAAAAGAAGAGATATTAAAACTTTACCTTAATCAGATCTATTTAGGATATGGTTCCTATGGGGTTGAGGCCGCTTCTAAAAACTATTTTGGGAAGCCAGTAAGCGATGTTAATTTGCCCGAGGCGGCTTTATTAGCAGGTCTTCCCCGGGCACCTAACCGCTATTCACCCCTTAACCATCCCCGAAGAGCAAAGCAGAGGCAGCAATATGTCCTGGAGCGAATGGTTAAAGATGGCTACCTTAGTAAAGAAGAAGCTCGCAGAGTATTCAATACTCCCCTGATTATCCGTAAGCTGAGGGAAAGGGGCTTACCGAAAAAGGCACCATACTTTGTTGAGCACATCAGACGCTATCTTGAAGATAAATATGGGGCTGATCGCCTTTATAATGATGGGTTATTTGTATATACCACGGTTGATCTCCGGATTCAGAGTGCCGCTAAGCGAGCTCTGCGCAGGGGACTGTTAGAGCTGGACAAAAGACAGGGGTATCGTGGCCCCTTAGATAGGCTTGATCCGGATGAAGTAGAGAGTTTTTTAGATAAAGTTCAAAAGGAGGAGATAGGGAGGTCCACTGTCCCCGAGGAATTTATATTATATCCGGAAGGTATTGTCCAGGTTGTTACTCAGGAATCTTTAAGCCCGGAGAAGGAGGTTCCGGAAGTGGGTAAGGTGTACCCGGCAGTTGTGGTTAAGATTGCTTCTAAGAAAGTAGAGGTAAGGATTGGCCGAAGCTCAGGGGTTCTTCCCTTAGAAGAGATCTCCTGGGCTCTACCGCCCCACCTTAAATCAGGTTATCACTTAAAAGTTAGTGATCCGACTATGGTGCTTTCCGTTGGGGATGTAATCCTGGTAAAGGTAAAAGAGTCTGAGAAGGATGGAACTCTGTTAGTTTCATTAGAGCAGGAGCCGCTGGTTCAGGGTGCCCTTCTGGCATTGGATCCCAATACCGGATTAGTAAAGGCTATGGTAGGGGGGTATGATTTTGAGAAAAGTCAATTCAATCGCGCTTTTCAATCGAGACGCCAGCCAGGATCCGCTTTCAAGGCCATCATTTATTGTGCAGCCCTGGATAAGGGATATACCCCGGTTACTACTATTATTGATTCACCATTAATCTATGATGATAAGGAGAAGGATGTTACCTGGAAACCGAAGAATTATGAAGAGAGGTTTTATGGGCCGGTGACCTTCAGGGGGGCACTTGCTCACTCCCGGAATGTGGTAACCGTTAAGATCCTGGAAGATATTGGAATTCGCTACCTAATAGATTATGCAGGAGCAATAGGGATTAGTTCTTCCCTTACGGAAGACCTCTCGCTTGCTTTAGGCTCATCAGGGGTTTCTCTACTGGAGTTGACCAGAGCCTACGGAGTCTTTGCTGCCGGGGGCTACTACTACCCATCCTTATTTGTCAAAAGAATAGTTGATCGAGACGGCAATATCCTCGAAGAGAACTACCCCCACCTTGAGGAGCCGGAGAGGGTAATCAGCGAGCAGACTTCCTTTGTTATGACCAATCTTTTAAAGAACGTAGTGGAGCATGGAACCGGCTGGAGGATAAAGGCTCTGGGAAGGCCGGTCGCTGGAAAGACAGGGACCAGCGATGATCTTCATGATGCCTGGTTTGTTGGCTATACCGCTGACTTAGTGGCCGGCGTCTGGGTGGGATTTGATCATGAGGCTTCTTTAGGTAGGTTTGAGACCGGTTCCCGGGCTGCCAGCCCTATCTGGCTTGAGTTTATGAAAGAAGTCCTGGCAGGAAGTCCGATTAAAGATTTTTCGGTACCTGACGGTATTGTCTTTGCCAAGATCGACGCCGAGACCGGGCTTTTAGCTACTCCCGAGTCAGAGAATTTTGTCTTCGAGGCCTTTAAGGAAGGGACGGCCCCAACGGAATACGCTAAAAAGAAGGGCTCCCCTACTGAGGAGGGCTTCTTTAAGTATGATCTGGACCTGGAGTAGATGCTTACCGATAACTTAAACAGAAAGATTGACTATCTGCGGATCTCAGTGACCGATCGCTGCAACCTTCGTTGTCGATATTGTGTTCCTTCTGCGGGGATTGCTAAGTTGCCGCCCCAAGAGATCCTTTCCTATGAGGAGATACTCAAGATTGCCCGGATAGCTACGGCAAAAGGTATATCCAAGATAAGGATAACTGGAGGTGAACCTCTTATCCGCCGGGATTTAGTTTTTCTGATTAAGGAGTTACTCAGGCTTCCGGGGATAGGGGATCTGGGACTGACTACTAATGGAGTACTTTTAAAGGAATTTGCCCTTTCTCTGGCCCGGGCAGGGCTCCGAAGGGTAAATGTAAGCCTGGATTCCCTCTTACCAGATCGATATCGCTGGATAACCAAGAGGGATTACTATAGCCGGGTCCAGGAAGGGCTAATAGAGGCAGAAAGGGCAGGACTCAGTCCCATCAAGTTAAATGTAGTAGCCCTCCAGGGTTTCAATGATGATGAGCTCCTGAAGTTTGCTCTTCTAACCAAAACTAAAGGATATCAGGTTCGTTTTATCGAGTATATGCCTTTTGGGGATGGATATGAGCCGCAATTTTCTTCTTTCTCTTTAGCCGAGGCCTTTAGCACGATTAACCGTTATCAAAAGCTTTATCCGGTTCAGGGGGATGGGGTAGCTGAGCTCTACCGCTTCCCGGATGCTCGGGGAGAGCTTGGCTTCATCAGCCCGATAAGCAGGTGTTTTTGCCCGTCCTGTCGGCGAATCCGCCTGACCGCCGATGGAAAACTGCGGAATTGCCTCTTCTCGGATGAAGAGATAGACTTAAAGTGCGCGCTCAGGGAGGGAGGAAGCGATGCCGAGATCGAGCAGTTACTATTTAAATCGGTTAGGAAAAAGCCCCCGGGACATATGCTCCAGGATAGATCCATTAGCAACTATCACCGGAGAATGCCTCTGATCGGGGGGTAAATAATTCAGGGAATAGCCCTGTCCGCCATAGTCCCGATGGACATCGGGACGACGGCGGAAGGGAATAGCACCCTACTTCGCTAAAGCTTCGTAGGGCAGGGGGAATAGCAGGGAGATGAATCCTATCTATAATCCGGGATGGGCCTTGGGCCTTAAAAATAGATAATAAATGAGACACTTTGAGCCTTAAGATCAAGATTACCAATACCATGCTGAAATCCATAGTTTATGGTGACCCGGGGAGCATACCAGCCTAAGCCCAAGGAGTAATAATTACCGGCAGAGTGCCGATCCCCAGAGTACCCTCCTCGGAGTCCAAGCCGTCCTCGCATGAACACCTCCCCTCCAAAGTAATATCGGAAATTAGCCTTGCCATTATTATCCCAGTCCTTTACTGCGTCGGCGGCCAGAGTAATATCATTGCTCGGGTAGGCAGCTAAGCCGAGACCAAGCTGAGGGTAAGCCTCTTCATGGTCGGTTGCAATTAGATTATAACCTACTACTGCTGCCGAGAGGTACTGCTTCCAGGGTTTAATAATAAAGCCGAGATCGCTGGTGAAGAAGGAATCATTGTCAGTTCCTTTAAGGCGAAGGTATTTTCCGCTGATGCCGATATGGAGATAGGGCCGGTATTGTTCTGCCAGGGCGATAATATAACTATCCTTCCGTCCTCCTTGACTTAGTTTCTCCCGGGTAAAGCTGAATCCACCTCCAATCTTAGAGGTTTTGGTATCAACAATGGATATATGATAAATCTTTTTAGGGATTTCCTCGCTTAAATCACTCCAATAATAGAGTGCCTCGATTGAGTATTTTATTGATTGGGTTATCCCTCCGGGGTTAAAGTTCAAGGCACTGTTATCGTCAGCAACGGCCCGGAAGGCCCCTCCCATTCCCAGGGGTTTTACCCCCACTGCCTGGGAGTTAAGCCCGCCGAAGGCGGGCTTAAAGAGAAAAATAAAGGCTACCGTTAAGATAGCGATCTTCTTTAACATAATCTCATGGTTACCTTATCCAATAGCTCTATCAGGAAATAGAAGGTTAGTAAAGGCTCAGAGAAGATTTCTCTTTACTTTTGGCTGAAATTAAGCCAATATAACATTAGATGCGATCAAATCATAGAGGATTAGGTAATAGTCAATGGATGAAGAGAAACTTGAGCAATTTAAAGCCATCCTGACAAAGAGGTTTAGGGAATTGCTGGCCGAGGCGGAGAAAACAGTGAGCGGGATGACTGGTGAAAAAGCAAGCTTCCCTGACCCTACCGATCGGGCCTTTTTAGAATCTGACCGCAATTTTCTTCTAAGGATTCGGGATCGGGAAAGGAAGCTGCTCTTAAAGATTCGCGATGCCTTGAAGAGGATCGAGGATGGAACCTTTGGGGTATGTGAGCTCTGTGGGGAAGAGATCTCGGAGAAAAGACTTAAGGCCCGGCCAGTGACTACTCTGTGCATTGAATGTAAGGAGGAACAGGAGGCCAAGGAGAAGGAGCTGGGCATTTAGAGCCCACCGGTAAGCGGATAAGCAGTGAGAAAAAGGTATGTACTAGGAATAGATCTGGGAGGGACCAATATCCGGGGAGCGGCAGTCGGGGCGAAGGGAGGCATACTGGCTCGGCTAATTCTACCCACCGAGTCCTCCCAAGGAAGGCAGAGGGTGTTAGGAAATCTCTCCCAGGTGATAAAAACCCTCAGCAGTAAGTTTTCTCCGAAAGAATTTGATTTGCTCGGTGTCGGGATCGGGGCTGCCGGGGTGATCCTGCAAAAAGAAGGAATCATTTCGCAATCGCCTAACATTCCCCAGCTTGATGGCTTCAATCTCCGAGAGCACCTGGAGAAGGAATTTCAGCTTCCTATCTTCCTTGACAATGATGCCAACTGCGGCGCATTAGGGGAGAAATGGGTAGGGGCAGGCAAGGGGATGAACGATCTGGCTTTTATCACCCTGGGAACCGGAGTAGGAGGAGGGTTAATTTTAGGGGGAAAGCTCTGGCAGGGAATTGACGGAACCGCGGGAGAGGTTGGACAAATGACGATAAACTCAGAGGGGCCCGAGTGCATGTGTGGAAGCCGGGGATGCCTTGAAGTTTACAGCTCGGCTACCGCAGTGGTAAGGAGGCTGAGGGAGGAGGTTATGCGGGGGGAGAAGACGCAATTGGTGGGGAAGCAGGGCAAAAGACTGGATAGAGTCACCAGCAGAGATATTCACCAAGCAGCATTGGCCGGGGATAGACTCTCCCGAAGGCTCTTTAGGGAGATGGGAAGGTATCTGGGGATCGGTATTGCCAATCTGATAAATCTCTTAAATCTCGAGTCGGTAATTCTGGGAGGAGGAGTTGCTGAGGCCTGGGACTTCTTCGTGCCTACCCTGAAGAAAGAGGTGAAACAAAGGGCGTTTAAGGTTCCGGCCAGAAGGGTTAAGCTATTACGCTCTTGGCTGGGGGTGAATGCTGGATTTTTAGGGGCAGCCTTCTTGGCCTGGCAAAGGGCTGCTGAGGAGAGAGGGTATGAAGGATAGTTTTTTCCAGTCATTCGGGAGGAGATACTTAGTAATTGCTGCCGGAGTAATTTTGCTGGGAGTGGGATTCTTGCTCGGGATGGCCTTCAGCCACTTCAGGGGCATTCACTCAAATAGGTTTATCGAGAGGGATAAGGTTAAATCACTGGCAACTTATGCCATAAAATCCACCGGTAACATTGAGGTCAGAAAAGGGGCAGGAAACGAGCACCCCGTATTTTACCGGTTAAAGATGGGTGAGGTGGTAAAACTGCTGGATAAAGGGGAAGAGTGGTCGCTGGTGGAGTTGCAGGACGGAAGGATGGGCCATGTTTCCAATAAATTTCTCACGGAGGCAGATATCTCTGTTTCCGTGATCAAATCAGGATGGGTTTTAGGAACTACTGCTGTTAAGAAGGATTATGAGTGGCAGCCGAAGATCCAGTTATTAGTTTTAAATCTAACAGAAAGGCCCATACCGGATATAAAGATTAAGGCGATCTACTACCGGGAGAATGAAATCTGGGCGGAAAATACCGAATCGGTTGTTTCCCCTTCCCGCTCCGACCCTCCACTGGCCAAGGGAAACTCAAAGATATTGTTTCTTCAGCACCCTATCGATTATACTAATTTTGAATTTACCACCTGGGTGGATACTGTTTTAAAGACAGAAATTTATGCTTCCCTAAATAATCAGGGATTTAAACTGATCAATTCCTTTGATCTACCCAAAGCTCAATACCCTTGAGCTCATTCGATACCCAGAAGACTCTCGACAATCGTCAAAATTTTCTTTGGGGTGAACGGTTTCTGAACATACATGTCCGCCCCTTCCCGGAAGGCAGTACCATTATCTTCAACCAGCTCTTTAGAGGTCAGCATAACTAACGGTATTTTGCTTAGCTCTTTATTCTTCTTTATTCTCCGGCAGACCTCGTAGCCATCCATCTTGGGCATCATCACATCAAGAAATATCAGGTCAGGTCTCTCGTCATTTATCTTGACCATCCCCTCGTAGCCATCCTCAGCAGTGATCACCCGAAAACGATAGTCAGAAAGGGTGTTCTCTAAGATTGCCAGGATCGTGGGGCTGTCATCAATTACCAGAATCGTTCCCCGGATATCCTTTTTATCCGCTTTTTGCAGGGCTAAAGAAACGGCGTCTAATACCTTGGGCTCCAAAACATCTTCCAGCCAGCCGCGGTAATCTTCAATCTTTGAACTTTCAGTAAAAATGGAGTTCACAAAGTATCGGAGCTCGGCCAGGTATTTTACCAGCAGAACGAAGTTTTTGGTGGCCTTCAGATAGGTTTTTTCATCTCCTGACCTGAGCTCTGCCTGAATCTCTTCAATCTTTTTTTTGTAAAAGGAATCAAAAAGATCAATCTGATTGTTTATCTCCTCCGAGTTGCAGAATTGGTAGATAAGCTCATTCTTTTCGTTTCTCAACTCAAAGAGTATCTCTATATGGATTACCGGGATTAAGCTTAAAACAGTCTTTTCAATCTCTTCCCGATAAAACCTCTGGAAATCTTCCCAGTCAATATCTACATTTTCTTCCCTCGGTTCTTTGTCTCTGGTTAGATAGAACTCACCGTTTCTCCAGGATATCAGATTATAAGCTGCTTCCTTGTCCCGCAGACTGGTAGAGGTTGCCTGGATCAACCGCCCTCCATCAAAATATAGCTCGCCTTCCTCTTTCCCGAGCTTTAAAAACAGGGCAGCTTTTGCCTTGCTCTTACAGACCGGCTTGATCACCTCCAGCAGGCTCCTCTCCCTCAGACTTCCCCGCAACCCTTTTTCCTTTTCCCCGGTTTTTACATTAGTCATTAAATCCTACCTGATTATTCTGAAAGAACCTTCTCGATCTCCTTCATTAACCTATCAAGACTGAAAGGTTTGGTTATGTACTGCTGAGCCCAGGTGTTATAGTCAAAGGCGGTCTTCGGATCCTTGGCTTTTGCGGTAAGGATGAAAAGAGGAATATCCTTTGTTTGAGGAATTCCTCGTAGTTTCTGACAGACCTTATATCCATCGTCACTGGACAGCATAATATCCATTACAATGAGGTCAGGTATCTGCTTTACTGCTGTCTGCAATGCCTCTTCCGCGTTGTCCGAGAGGAGGACCTGATAGCCGCGGCTGGTGAGCTTTACCTTTAAGGTATCCCGGATATAGGGCTCTTCATCTATTACTAAAATCTTTTTTCGTGCCATATCTTAATCAAATAAATCCAAATGCCAATAGATTGGGTTCAATCCGCCTCAGGCGGATTGGCATTTTACATTCTGAGAGTGATTATATGTTGCTGATAATAATTTGTCAAATTCCAATGGCCAAATCCACTAAAGATTTTTAGGTTCCAGATCTGGAATCTACAATCTATAAGCTATTATCTTTGTTTTCATTGACACTTAAAAAAGGATTTGGTAGTTTTACATATAGCAATCAGGGATTGTATCCAATATTTATTACTTTTCCTGAGCCCTTCAACGGAGTTTATTCCGATCGAGGCCGAGGGGTTCAGGACAGGCCTGTCGAAGGAAAGGGGATGCGGCAATGAACAAATGGATTATTATTGGGGTTGGATTGGGGTTTCTCCTGGGTGCGGTCTCCCCGACCTCAGCAGTAGAGGGGGATCTTACGATCAGTGATCGGGAGATCATTGAAAGGCTTGCCCGCTTGGAGGAGGGGCAGAAGGCTTTACGAAATGAGCTCAAGGGGGTTCGAAATGAGCTCAAGGGAGATATTCAGGATCTGCGGGGACTGATGTATGTAGTATTAGGGGGGATGATTGCCCTAATTGGCTTTGTCATCTGGGATCGGCGCTCGGCCCTTTCGCCGGTGACAACCCGGACCCGGGAGTTGGAGGAAGATCGGGATCGGACTTTAAGGGTTTTGAAAGAGTATGCCCGGAAAGAGCCAAAACTGGCCGAGATAATGAAGTCTTTAGGGCTTCTATAGGGTTTAAAAAGGGGACAAAATATGAAGAGAAAGTTGGGTAAATCCGCCTCAAGCGGAATTGTTTGGTTGATTATCGCCCTATTTCTCAGTCATGATTTGTATCCTTTGGGCAGGGCCTATGCTCAAGAAACGGGGGGAAGAGAGGAGGAACCTTTCCGGGTGGAGAAGATGATCGCTGTGCTTGATCTTAACCTGGTAGGGGGAGCAAATAAGGCCCTGACCACCACCCTGACCAATGCCCTGATTAATGAGCTGGTGGGACTGAGGGTCTATGATGTAATCGATCGGGCCAACCGAAATAAGATCCTCTCCGAGCAAGGCTTTCAGCTCAAGGATTGTGTTGAGGAGGAGTGCCGGGTTGAGGCCGGGAGGCTGCTGGGTGTGGGAAAGATAGTGGTAGGGAGTGTTTCTAAGGTAGGAGAGGCGCATTTTATCAATATCCAACTGATAAATGTGGAGACAGGTATGGTCGAGAAATCGGCCATGGATAAATGTGTCGGCACAATTGATAAGCTCGTTGATCTGATGAGTCCCCTGGTTGCTAAACTGGTTGGCGTTAAAATGAAACCGGAAGTTGGTGTAAAGGGTATGGAGAGCACCTCCACAGAGGAAATGGTCTATATCCCTGCCGGTGAATTCACAATGGGGAGCGACAGCGGGAATAAGGATGAGAAGCCGGTGCATAAGGTTTATCTTGACTCCTATTACATAGACAAATATGAGGTGACCGTGGATAAATACGCGGCCTGCGTTAAGGCCGGATTCTGCAACGAACCTGATACTGGAGGATCCTGCAACTGGGGCAAATCAGGGAGGGAGAGGCATCCGGTCAACTGTGTTAATTGGGGTCAAGCCAGGGCTTACTGTGAGTGGAGGAAAAAGAGGCTGCCCACTGAGGCCGAGTGGGAAAAGGCAGCCCGGGGCACCGATGGGCGGGAGTATCCCTGGGGGAACGAAAAGGCCAGTTGCAGCTATGCGGTGATGAATGACGGGAGTGGTGGTGGGTGTGGAATGGATCGGACCTGGCCGGTGGGAAGCAAACCGAAAGGTGCCTCCCCTTACGGGGCAATGGATATGTCCGGGAATGTGTGGGAGTGGGTGGAAGACTGGTATAATAAAGAATACTACCGCAGATCCCCCGACCGTAATCCTAAAGGTCCGGATTCCGGCAAGTATCGCGTGTTGCACGGCGGCTCCTGGTTCGTCAACTCGGACTCCCTGCGCGCGGCCAATCGCGGCAGCGGCCTCCCCCCGGCGTTCGGGTACTCCTCCGGGGGTTTCCGTTGTGCCCGGTAGCTCTTCAAGCTGGGTTCTGATTTCTGGAATTCTG
>JAUWWP010000338.1 GCA_030616835.1 Deltaproteobacteria bacterium
GAATGTTGACTCAACCCTGGAGAAGGAAAAGGCCACCTCTTTAGTCGAGGCCTTACCTGCTGAAAGGACAGAGTGGGCAGGGGACAATGGGACGATCAAGGGATATGAGATCCATATGGGAAAAACATCCCTTAATGAAGGGGTAAGGCCAATGTTTCGCATTTACAAACGGCTAAACCAGGAGGTTCACCCCGTTAGAAGCTCACTCCGTAAGAGATTCACCCCGATGGACATCGGGGCAAGGGTCTTACAGGATTCATCCGCGGGGCTTTCTAACGGGGTGGACTTTCAGGAAGGTGCGGTTTCCTCTGACGGCAGGGTTTGGGGGACATACATCCATGGTATATTTGATAACGATGGGTTCCGGAGAGGTTTTATCGACCTGCTGCGCCGGGAAAAGGGACTGCCTCCCCGGGGAAACCCACAATTCAGCTATGATGAGGAGAAAGAGAGGAGCTTTAATTTGCTGGCCAAGCTGGTAAGAGAGAACCTGGATATTGATGGACTATATAAAATTATCTTTAATTCGCACTAAAGGTTCTTCATGGAATAGCAAGGAGTAGCAAGGAATCTATTCCTTCGACAGGCTCAGGACAAGCAATGAACCAAAGGAAGAAAGGCTTGATCTATGTCTATACCGGTGACGGAAAGGGTAAGACCACTGCCAGTGTGGGCCAGGCAGTCCGGGCCGTAGGACATCAATGGAAGGTTTGTTATGTTTACTTCTTCAAGAATCCCGACGATTACGGGTATGGTGAGCTTGAGGTCTTAGAGAATCTGGGGGTAAAGGTCTCTGGTTTTGCTCAAAAGCATCCTCATTTCTATAAAGATATCAGCCCTGATGAAATGAGGAGCCAGTGCCTCGAGGGAGCGGATTTTATCAGGAAGCTCTTCAAAGAAGATGCCTGTGACCTTTTGATCTTAGATGAGATAAACATTGCCCTGCGGGACAAGTTTTTGCAGGAAGAGGAGCTGTTAGCCCTGCTTGACGATAAGCCTCCAGAAATGGAGCTTATCCTTACTGGCAGAGGGGCAACTGAAAAAGTTATCGAAAAGGCAGATCTGGTTACCTCGATGACTAAACTGAAGCATCATTTTGACCAGGGGATAGAAGGTAGAGAAGGGATTGAATACTAAAATCCCCCCATCCCCCCTTTTATAAAGGGGGGAATAAGGGGGATTATAAGGAGGTTGTTGACTATGCCTACTCGAAAAAAACCTCTGTTTTTTAGCTTAACTTTAATCTTGGCCTTAGCTGTATCTCCATCCTTAGCCCCAGCTTTTGCCAATGAGGAGAACTCTCCAATTGATCTCTCCCTTGATGGCTATTATCGAGCCCGGGGGATCAAACAGGGGCTTGAACGCGATGGTGGCTCCAAACACTTAAGTTACCTCCAGCAAAGGCTCCGGCTGGAACCAAAGCTTCAGATCGGTGAGGAGGCTAAGGTGCAGCTTCAAGTAGATCTATTAGATAATGTGGTTTGGGGCGATAACCGGGAAGAGGCTACTTTTTTCTCGGGAAACCCAAGCAGCGAGGGAAAGGAAGGGGAGGAAGTTGATTATCTGATCGTTAAGAGAGCCTGGGGGGAAGCCGTGACCCCTCTGGGTCTTCTGCGAATCGGTCGCCAGGCTGCTAACTGGGGAATGGGAATTTTTCACAACGATGGCAATGGCTTCGACGATGACTGGGGGGATAATCATTGGGGAGATACGGTTGACCGTATTTTAGCGGCAATAAAGCTCGGGGATTTCTATATCATTCCTATGTATGACAAGGTTGTAGAAGGTCCTCTTCATTCTACCAACTCAAGCGATAATTATTTAAACGATGATGTCGATGAATATATTTTAGGGCTGCTTTACAAAAAAGAGGAGACCAGAGGTGGGTTTTATCTTGTCAACCGGAAGCAGGCTCGACCCACCGGCGCCAATATCTGGCTCTATGACCTGTATGGGCATTATAAATTGGGGCCAGTAAAGTTAGAGGCTGAGGTCTTAACGGTTGCTGGCGACTTAACAATAGATCCATACCCAAAACCTATCCCTGTATCCGGTATTACTTACTCAGGTGGAAAGGGGAAGATTGATGTTAAAAATATGTTTGCTGGGGTAGTCAGGGGAGATTGTCCGGTGGGTCCGACTGAATTAAGCCTCGAAGTTGGATTTGCCACCGGGCCCAGTGCGAATGAATCCAGAGAGCCAATCATAGTAAATGGAATAACCAAGGGCCTTTTCATTCCCACCGGAACAGAAATGAGGGAGTTTTTCTTTGATCCTGACTATAATGTGGCTTTAATCCTGTTTGAGGAATATGGTGGTAAGGATTTAAATGGCCTCACTGCGATGAGCAATGCCCTCTATCTCAAGCCGACAGTCAAGTATTCCTTCTGGGATCTCTTTAAGGCCCAATCCTCCCTCATCTGGGCCCGGGCTGAGAAGAAGGTCAACTATCAGGGGGGTAAAGAGGCTAAAAATTTGGGGATAGAGATTGACCTGGGAATAGCCGGGGAGATAGTCGACAGGTTTGAGCTGGGAGTTCAGTTTGGCTACCTCTTCCCTGGTGCTGCCTTCAAAGATGCTAACGGGGACAAGGAGGGTGCTTATGCCCTGCAGTTAAGGTTTACCTCTTCATTTTAGCTGTGTCTTTACTATAAGGCTCCAGGACAATGTCAAATGCCAAAGCTCAAATAAAATAAATCCTAAGCACTAAGCACCAAATTCTAAATAATTTCTAATGATCAAAACCCAAAATACAAAACCCTGTCCTGTTTGTCCTGAGCAAAGCCAAAGGAAGCTCGTCGAAGGGATTACGATCTTGAAGAGATAAAATAGTTTGGAATTTGGCTAATTTGGATTTAGAATTTGTTTAGGGTTTAGGATTTGGGATTTAGAGTTTACCAGTATATTGTATGCAATATTATACGCGACAGTTCATGATGAGCTTTTTAGGATCACAGTGGCAGTTTAAAGGAAAATTATCATGAAAAAGCTTACCCATTTCGATGAAGAAGGGAGGGCCAGGATGGTCGATGTGGGGGGCAAAGGGGTAACCCGGAGGGAGGCAGTTGCCTGGGGATGCATAAAGATGAACCGCGAAACCTTCCGGCGAATTCAGGACAGAGAGATCGAGAAGGGAGACCCTCTGGAAGTAGCCCAGGTAGCCGGGATTATGGCCGCCAAGAGGACCAGCGAGCTTATCCCGATGTGCCACCCCCTGAGCCTTACCAGTGTGGAGCTATCATTTGAACCAAGGGAAGAGGACTGCTCCATCGGCATCAGGTCTAAGGTTAAAATCACGGGTCGAACCGGAGTGGAGATGGAGGCCTTAACCGCAGTGGCAGTCGCGGCCCTGACTATCTATGATATGTGCAAATCTTCTGACCGGGGGATGATCATCTCGGAGATAAAGCTTCTGGAGAAGAAAGGAGGAAAGAGCGGAAAGTTCATCCGCACCTAAATCCTGCCTTCGGTTGTTTTCAGGGCTCTCCTGAATTTTAACCCAGCGGAGTAACGAAGTTCGCTAAAATAAGGGATAGGCGGATCGGGTTCGATGGCCTACTTCGTCCTCCTACGCCAAGGCTACGGAGGACAGGCCATCCGTAGCTTTCAGCGTAGGAGGGCTACGAAGGCTGAAAATCGAACCCCTACAATTA
>JAUWWP010000244.1 GCA_030616835.1 Deltaproteobacteria bacterium
GGAGCCGTTTATGGTGAAGACGGTTCCCTTGCTGAAGGGGATTACCTATACCCCGATTATGGACTGGATTGGTGGCCTGCTGGGAATGCACCAATCGATGGAGACCTGGAAGGGAAGAACGGATCAGGAGAAACATATCAAGTAAGCAGGCTGCCCCTGCCTAATCTTTTTCTCCATTCCTTAACTCAATTCATCAGACCTCTTCCTCCTCACCATGGAGAGGCCAGGTTTTTAACCCAAATAATGCGTTAATGTAGGGATTCAATTACTTCTACAGGTTTAGGATAAGTGAGGTAATAGAGAGGATTCGAGGGTTCAAGGATTCCAATACAATGTCAAAGCTCAAAGTTCAAATGAAACCCAAAGTTCAAATGACAAATACTGGTGCACTTGTGCACCAGTGAACCGTTTAAATTTGACATTTAGTCATTTGTCATTCATTTGACATTTGGATTTTGGCATTTGAACTTTTTTTAATTGAACCCTTTCAAGTAATAATGAGACCAATACTCTTTGAGATCCCGATACCCTTCCTGGGAACCAGTATTCCCGTCTCTGCCTACGGGACGATGCTCTCCCTCTCCATTATTCTCGGGATCTATCTGACCGGTAGGAATGGCAAAAAGCAAGGGCTTGACGACCTAAAAGTCTTAATCGCCTGCCTTTGGGGGATAATCTTTCTTATCATTGGAGCAAGGCTCTTTTTTATAATCCAGAACTACCCGAGTTACCTCGCTAATCCGGTCAAGATCCTTCAGCTCTGGAAGGGAGGCCTGGTTTTTTATGGGGGGTTTATCGGGGGGGTTGGGGCGGCGGTTATCTACATGAGAATAAAGCGAATTCCTGTTCAGAAATTTTTGGATGCCGTTACCCCATGTATCCCATTGGGCCTTTTTCTCACTCGGATCGGATGCTTCCTTAACGGCTGCTGCTACGGGAGGCTCTCCGAGCTCCCCTGGGCGGTCCATTATCCTCTTGGAAGTAGGGTCTACAACGGGCAGCTTAAAACTGGGTTGATTGAAGCTACGCAGGAGCTTTCCCTCCCGGTTCATCCCACTCAGCTCTATTCATCGCTTAACGGGCTTTTTTTATTTCTGGTCATTACCTACTGGGCAAGGCATAAAAGGTTTGATGGTGAACTCTTCTGGGGCTTTAGTCTTCTTTATTCGATTGCCCGGTTTGTCATTGAATTTTTCCGGGGGGATCAGGTACGCACGGAGATCCTTTCGCTTACCATCCCCCAACTGGTCAGCATTCCCTTAGGAGCCCTGGCAATAATCTTTCTTGCCCATGGTTATCGGAAAGTTTTTAAATCGAGCAGGATAGGCGGTCCGCCTGAGGCGGGCATAATTAATGTAGGGGCCGACGTCTCTGTCGGCCCGGAAAAGGGCGGACACTGAGGTCCGTCCCTATAATAGTCCAACCCCACAAGCCCCGGCTATCCAGAAAAAGTTTCTCTTGACTGTTAATCGGTAATTTGGAATAATCTAACAAAGGTAGAAGATGTTTGAGAATCTGACCGAAAAGTTTAGCTCCACCTTCAAAAGGCTCAAAGGGCACGGCCGGTTGAGTGAGCGCAATATCGAGGAGACTCTGCGGGAGGTCCGCATAAGTCTGCTGGAGGCCGATGTTAACTTTCGGGTGGTTAAGGAGTTTTTAGAAAAGGTCAGGCAGAGAGCCTTGGGCAAGGAGGTCCAGGACAGCCTGACCCCGGCCCAGCAATTCATAAAGATCGTGAATGAGGAGCTAACCAAGCTGATGGGTGGGGAAAGAAGTGAGATAAATCTTTCGGGGAAACCTCCAGCAGTCATTATGCTGGTGGGTCTGCAGGGATCGGGCAAAACCACTACCGCAGGGAAGCTAGCAAAATATCTGAAACAGAAGGGAAGGATGCCTTATCTGGTTCCGGCTGATCCCCGCCGTCCGGCAGCCATTGAGCAGCTAAAGGTTCTGGGAGAGCAGTTAGAGATAGGGGTTTATGACTCCCAGAGCAAAGACAATCCAATAAAGATCTGCCGGCAGGCAAAGGAGAAAGCAGAGGCAGAGGGGATTGATACCTTAATAATTGATACCGGGGGGAGGCTTCATATTGATGAGGAGCTGATGAGGGAGCTTGAGAAGATAAAAGAGAAGATTGAACCCCAGGAGATTCTGCTGGTGGCGGATGCAATGACCGGTCAGGATGCGATCAATGTGGCCGGGAGATTCAATGAGGCTCTTGATATTGATGGGGTGATCCTGACCAAGATGGAAGGGGATGCCCGCGGTGGTGCTGCCCTGACCATCAGGGCATTGACCGGAAAGCCTATTAAGTTTGTGGGCACCGGGGAAAAGCTTGGGGCTCTGGAGCTCTTTCACCCTGACCGAATGGCCTCAAGGATACTGGGAATGGGAGATGTCCTTTCGCTCATTGAGAGGGCCGAGGCAGTGGTTGAGAAAAAGAATGCAGAGGAACTGACCCGGAGAATGCAGCGGAACCTCTTTACATTTGAGGACTTCCGAGAGCAACTAAGGCTAATCAAAAAGATGGCTCCCCTGGAGAGCCTGGTAGAGATGATCCCGGGAGCAGGGAAGCTGATGAAAGGAGTAAAGGATCTTGGACCGGCAGAAGAGGAGTTGAAGAGGATCGAGGCGATCATAAATTCCATGAGCAGGAAGGAGAGGATTAATCCCTCCCTTCTGAATGGAAGTCGGCGCTTAAGGATTGCCCGGGGCAGTGGAACGCAGGTGGAGGATGTAAATCGCCTGGTAAAAAATTACCAGCAGATGAAAAAGCTTATCCAGAGGATGAGTAAATCAGGACTCAAGGGACTGCCGAGGGGGATGATGCCCTTTTGAATGAGAAGCTTGTCCTGAGCCCTTCGACAACCCTTCGAGTACCTCAGGACAGGGCTCAGGACAGGCCTGTCGAAGGAATAGCAATTCGTATTCTAAGACGAAGGGAGGTTAAAATTGCCGGTAAGAATTAGGTTAACCAGAATAGGGAAAAAGAAGAAACCCTTTTATCGAGTGGTAGTGGCGGACAGCGATGCTCCCCGGGATGGCAGATTTATCGAGAAGGTAGGCACCTATAATCCCAACACGGATCCGGCCGAGGTAAGTTTTGATAAAGAAAAGATCCGCAAATGGCTTAAGCGGGGAGCAAAACCCACAAAGACAGTTCATCGGCTTTTGAAACGGGAGGAATTAAGAACCAAAGTCTTTCTGGATACTTAGGAGATAGAATAAAGAGGGGAATATGAATATGAAAGAATTGGTCGAATTTATTACTAAGTCATTGGTAGACGATGCCGACCAAGTGCAAATTTCTGAAATAGAAGGAGAGCAGACCGTGGTAATTGAGTTAAAGGTGGCTAAGGAAGAGATGGGGAAGATTATTGGAAAGAAGGGGAGGACTGCTCAGGCCATCAGAACCATTTTGGGAGCTGCCTCGGTTAAGCTGGGAAAGAAGGCAGTTTTGGAGATAGTGGAGTAATCAGCAGGCGGGCCTAAACCTATAATCTAAACTTGCAAAATGGAAGAAGAATTAATTCCAGTGGGAAAAATTTTCCGAACTCACGGGATAAAAGGTAGATTCTTGGTGTTCCCATATAACCCTTCGGGAGAGATTTTTTTTAAAATAGATAGAATATTTATACATAGCCGGGAGGGAGAGCTCCATGAATACAAGATCCGGACGGCTGCCCCGCATAAAAAATGGGTTTTGGCTCAAGTGGAGGGATGGGAGAGGATAGAGGAGGTGGAGGGATTCATAGGAGCAGAGGTGCTGGTACGCAGAGAAGATTTCCCTGAGGTATCCGAAGGAGAGT
Organism: Deltaproteobacteria bacterium; assembly: GCA_030616835.1. Lineage (GTDB taxonomy): Bacteria > Desulfobacterota. The sequence goes on from JAUWWP010000244.1 coordinate 3,810, forward strand.
ATTATTGCTTAGACATTATTGGAATGAGGGTAATTACCGAGGAAGGGAGATTGCTGGGTGAGGTTCAGGAGGTCATTTCTACCGGCAGTAATGATGTTTATGTTACCAGAAAGGATGGAAGGGAATACCTCATTCCCGCTATTGATGAGGTTGTGCTCAAAGTGGATCTAAATAAGAAGGAGATAACTGTTCACCCTAAGGAAGGTTTACTGGAGGATGCTTAGATTCGATATCCTTACCCTTTTTCCTGACTTCTTTAGTTCTCCTTTAAAGCAGGGCATATTGATGAGGGCACAGGAAAGGGGCCTAATCAAGATAGCTACTGTCAACATCCGAGATTTTGCTCCTGGTAAGCATCGGATAGTTGATGATCTACCCTTTGGAGGAGGGGTAGGGATGGTAATGAAGGCCGAGCCTATTGTTAGGGCCATCGAGTCTCGGAAGCAGTTGGGGAAAGGCTCTCGAGTTATTCTGTTTACGCCTCAGGGAAGGAGATTCCAGCAGGAGATGGCCAGGGAGCTCGGCAGATGGGAGCAACTGATATTGGTCTGTGGCAGATATGAAGGGGTTGACGAGAGGGTAAGGGATCATTTCGTCGATGAGGAAATCTCGATAGGGGATTATGTCTTAAATGGAGGAGAAGTTGCTGCTCTGGTAGTGGTGGAGGCAGTAAGCCGCCTTGTTCCTGGGGTCCTGGGTAATGAGGCATCGGCTCGGAACGATTCTTTTTCTCAGGGCCTTCTGGATTACCCTCAGTATACTCGGCCCCGGGAGTTTCGGGGAATCCCGGTTCCTGAGGTTCTTTTAAACGGTCATCATCAACACATTGAGCTCTGGAGAAAAACAGAGGCCTTACTCAGGACCTGGGAGCGGAGGCCGGAGCTCCTTAAGCAAAGGGAGCTCGGAGAAGAGGA
>JAUWWP010000131.1 GCA_030616835.1 Deltaproteobacteria bacterium
AAAAGGTTATCTTAAGGATGGTTTCAACTTTGAAACTATAGATTACACCCAATCAAATTATGAAACCCCGGAATTTACCTCCCGGGAGTTAGAAGATATCAGGGACAGGGAGAATTTTATTTTTAACTTGGGCCTGCTTTTCCGAAATCCCATCTTCTTTATCCAAAGATACCTCCTTTATTCAATCACTAATCCCCGCTCTGCACTCAGAGTATTTAGATACGGAGTGGTTACCGTTTTCAAGACATTTGTTCAGAAAAGAAGAAGTTAGTCTAATGAAGATCCTGCTTTTGACTACTCCCTGGCACCATGAAGAAATAGCCGCCGGGTTTATGCAGGAGAAGGAATGGGCATTTTAAGAAGAAAGACCTCACTTTACCTTTTATTTGCTTTCCTGATTATTCTCTCTCTGCTGATTGTAAGACCAGACAGATTGTTCACCCGATGGAGGGAAAGAGAATCTCATATTTCCAGAGCCACTGAGCCGAAGATTCTAATTATTGGTCTGGATGGAGCTACCTGGAGGATAATCGATCCCCTCTTAAAACAGGGAAGGCTGCCCAATTTAAAATTGCTTATGGAAAAGGGGAGTTTTGCAGAACTAAAGACCTTCTCCCCTTGTCTCTCACCAGTTATCTGGACAAGTATTGCCACCGGAAAACTTCCTGAGAAACACGGCATCTGGGGGTTTAGGGAAGCTCCCGAGAGTACCGAACCAAGCTTTCCAACTTCAGACAAAAGAAAGGTAAAGGCATTTTGGAATATTTTGAATGAGTATGGGAAATCGACGGGGATCATTAATTGGTGGGTTACCTGGCCTGCAGAGAAGGTTAATGGTTTTATTGTTTCCGATCTTATTCGATACTCTGCGAGAATGGAAAGATCTCTCAAGGAGGAGGTCTCTACTAAATATGATGTTTACCCCGAAGGTTTAGCAAAAAGATTGAAGCCGCTAATTTATAAGCCAGATGAAATAAAAGTAGAAGAAATACAGCGCTTCATGAGATTAAGCCGGGATGAGGCAAAGAAATATTTAGCTAAAATGGGACCCCAAATTAATTTCATCTACTTTGTAAATGCCTATCAGTCGGATAAGTCAATGTTGGAGATCGGGCTTTATTTATTAGAAAATCATCCTACCGATCTATTTACTGTTTCTTTTGAGGGTATTGATATAGTCTCTCACCTATACTGGCACTTTATGGAGCCTTCCTACTTTAAAAAATATAAGATATCCAAGGATGAAATTGAGAATTTTGGCTGGGTGATAAGAAATTATTATATCTGGATGGACGAGATTGTTGGTAGGTTCCTCTCCAGGGTAAAAAAAGACACTTCCATAATCATTTTCTCGGACCATGGATTTAGGCCAACCGGTACCCTGCCCTGGTCCGGGGGCCATAGTACGAAACATTCCGCAATTCCTATCGCCCCGGATGGAATTCTAATAATGAGTGGAAAAAACATTAACCAGGGAATAATCTTAAAAGAACCAAGGGTAATAGATATTACTCCCACAATTTTAGCATTAATGGAGATTCCCGTGGCTCAAGATATGGATGGGAGGGTTTTAATCGAAGCTTTAACTCCAGAATTCATTAACGAATATCCCCTATCTTATATAAGCTCATTTGAGGATCGTAAGGAGGTTGAGCCAATGAAAACTCAGGACAAGGGTCTACCTGCTGCTAAAAAAGAGATATTAGAGAAGTTAAGAGCTTTAGGATATATTTCCAATTAAACACCAATCTTTGGAATCCCGCTCTCAATTCCAAACCGCAACCCTCATCAGCCTGTTAGGTTTTATCTTCTTTAACCCTTTAGTATCTAATTCCCTATCAATGAAATAAACACCGGGGCTTCTACCCCCGTTAAGTCATCTTGGAATTTCTTAAAAAATTCTTCAATCCGTGGACTATACTGGATAACCGGTCCATGACCAGATCCCAATCCTTCGAGATCCTACTTCGCCCTCTTGCTACGCAGCGAAGCTGCTTCGCAGAGTAGTTAGTAGCTACGAATGCTGAACGGCTGACCGATTTCCTGAGGAGCCCTGAGTTTTGTTGAAGGGGGTCAAGAAGCTATGTCCTGAGCGGAGTCGAACGGGGTCGGCAAGCCTCCTCAAGATTTCGATTTTTTCCGTGTAATTCGTGAAATTTGTGGTTTAAATCCCAATTCAATTCCTTCGACAAGCTCAGGACAGGCATTTGCAATTCGCAATTTTCACTTTGCAATTTCTTTAGGGTCTACCCTTACAAACCCCAGCTATCCGTAATAGGGAAATTGTAGGATTTTTGAGGAAAGTCCTGCGGAGGTAAAAAGTTTCCCCGAAAAAGTAGCAATTTGTTCTTGCAATCTGCCCTAGATTCATATCGGCCTCCTTGGTTAAGTTGCGAATTCTTACGAAGAATTCTAACATTGCATCATAATCCGCCTTAGGCGGAGAGGCAATTTAGTTTATAAAAAAAGTTTCCTCATTTTTCAAAAAATACGCTTTTCCACTTGCTATTTCATCTAACTATTAGAAATTAAATAGGAATTTTAATTCAGCGACCAATTTTTGGGGAAAGTCCTGTTGTTGTACCCTGTTGTTTTTTCTTTTGACAAAGGTATTTTTTCATGGTAGTTTACAAGCATTAAATGGATTGAATCAATGCTACCGATTGAGAAGATTTTATTAGTTTTCCCACCGAGCACGCAAGCGATTGGCCATCAACGCGCTTCTGCTCACCCCCTGGGAATTGCTTACCTGGGGGCAGTTTTAAAGAAAGATTATAGAGTTAAATTATTAGATGCGACCGCTGAGGGTTATCGAAATGTCAAAAATTTAGGGAATAACCTGGTAAGATATGGATTATCAGATGAAGAGATAAAAAAGAGGATTGCAGATTATTCACCAAATGTAGTAGGTATTACCTGTCTTTACTCTGCCCAATTGCCTTTCATAAGAAGGATCTGTCAACTCACCAAAGAGATTAATCCGAAGAGCATTACAATTATCGGTGGGAGCCATCCTACATTTTTGCCCAAAGAAACTTTAAGGGAGAAAAGTATTGACTTTATTATCCTGGGTGAGGGGGAAGATACTCTGCCGAGTTTGTTAAAGCAACTGGAAAACGGTCAGGATTTTGCTGATCTTGACGGAATCGCCTTTAGAAGAGACGGTCAGGTTCAGGTCAATCCCAAAACCACATATATTAAAAATCTTGATGAGCTACCTTTTCCTGCCTGGGAACTTTTACCTATGGAAATATATTCCACAATCAACATTTCAATGAGTAGCCACTCTAAGTCAAGATATTGGGCACCGATTATCACCTCCCGGGGTTGTCCAGCAAAATGCGTCTTTTGCTCATCGGTCCACTTCTGGGGTAACCGCTATCGCAATCGCTCAGCGAAAAATGCCCTTGATGAAATTGAATTACTGGTTAAGGAGTATAAGATTAAGGAGATTCAATTCTGCGATGATAATTTAATTTTCGATAAAAAAAGGGCTAAGGAGATATTTCAGGGAATAATTGACCGGAGGCTAAGGATCTTCTGGAATACCCCCAATGGAATTGCCCTGTGGAGATTGGATAGGGAGTTGCTGGAGCTTATGAAGGCCAGTGGCTGCTATGAGCTGACTCTGGCCATCGAAAGTGGAGATCAGGAAGTTTTATCGAAGATAATCAAGAAACCCTTAAATTTAGCCCGGGTGGAGTCCTTAACCAGGATCATCCAGAAGTTAAAGATTCGAACTCACTCCTTTTTTATTATCGGCTTTCCCGGGGAGACTGAAGAGCAGATACGCCGAACCTTTTCCTTTGCCAGAAAATTAAGGTTGACCAGTGCTTGGTTCTTTATTGCCAATCCTCTTCCTGGCTCAAAACTTTACGAGATCTGTAAACAGAAGGGTTACCTCAAGGAGGGTTTCGACTTTGAAACTATAGATTACTGCAAATCAAATTATGAAACCCCGGGGCTTACCTCCCGGGAGTTAGAAAACATCAGGGACAAGGAGAATTTTATTTTCAACTTGGGTGTGCTTTTCCGAAATCCCATCCTCTTTATCCAACGAAACCTCCTCTATTTAATTACCAATCCCCTCTCTTCCCTCGAATTATTTATACACGGAGTGGTTACTGTTTTCAAGACATTCTTTCGGAAAAGAATCTGACTTATGATATGAAACTATTGCTCATTTCATCTTCTCACTATAATTCTATGGGAGGGCTTGTTAAGGCTAAAAAACTCCAATTTCCCACCTTAACACTACCATACTTAGCGGGTTTAACCCCAAGCGATGTTAAGATTAAAATTGTCTATGATTATATTGATGAAATAGATTTTGATATTGACTTTGACCTGGTGGGAATTTCCTTCATGAATATGCAGGCAATACGAGCCTTCCAGCTCGGGGATGAGTTCAGAAAAAGGGGTAAAACTGTAGTTATGGGGGGGATAGGAGCCTCAATACTTCCCGAAGAGGCTATTCAGCATTCCGACTCAGTTGTCATTGGGGAAGCAGATATTATTTGGAAAAAATTAATAGAGGATTTTAAAAAAGGCAAGCTCAATAAATTTTACCGACCTGAAGAGTTATCTGACCTACGGGACTTACCCAAGCCAAGATTTGATCTTCTCAATCTGAATAAATACTTCTTCCATGCTTCTTTCCCGGTAGAAACTACCAGAGGATGTCCATACAATTGTAGTTTTTGTTCGGTTACCCAAGTTTATGGACATACTTTACGGGTTAGACCTGTTGATGAGGTTATCAGAGATATTAAAGCTATTAAATCATTGGGGAGGAAAATAATTACCTTTGTTGATGACAATCTTACTGCAGATAAAGAATATGCCTTAAAATTGTTTGAATCTTTAATTCCCCTGAGAATTAAATGGTGGGGACAAAGTAATATAAACATTGGCAATGAGCCAGAACTTTTAAAATTAGCAGCTAAAAGTGGCTGCCGAAATTTATTCGTTGGAATCGAGACTATTAATCAAAGAAATTTGAAAGATGTTAATAAAGGTATTAACAAAGTGAGCTTATATGAAAAACTACTTAAGAATATACGGAAAAGTGGAATAGTTTGCGAAGCCTCTTTAATTGTAGGATTCGATAATGATAACACTTCTACCTTCAAGGAGATTTTAAATTTTCTTATCAAAAATAAAGTGCCCCTCCTCTATTTATTCATTTTAACACCTTTTCCAGGAACCAGACTATATAAGGAATTAGAAAAAGAAGGAAGGATCATTCATAAAAATTGGTCTAAATATGATGGATTAAATGTAGTTTATTCACCAAAACATATTAGCGCTAAAGAATTGGAATCAAGTTACTGGCAAACTCTGCAAAAGTTTTATTCCATTCCCTCAATCCTCAGACGGATTTCTTTTCAGTTTATCAGAAATATACATATTACTTTAATATATAATATTTTCTTTAATAGGCTTGCAAAAAAGAAAATGCATCCTTATTCATTTTGGTATTGGCCAGGTTTGAAAATTGTTACTCCATTTTCAAGATATTTAAAAGGTGTATAGTGCGTTTCTACTTTTCTGGATTATTTAAATCAAATGGTCACTTTATGGAGAAGAGCCAATTTTAAAAGACTTTTTAGATGGAGAAGGGGGAAAATCAGCAATCCTTCTCTATTTTTCTTCTGCGTGGTAGAATTAAAGAAATGAAGAAAAGAATACTCTTGAGCGGGATATTCAAGCCCTGCGGAGTGGACGATGCCTACGGCAGGAAGGAAAACAAGGCTGAGTTATTTCACAATCAGCTCACCCGAAACCAGGGTATCTTCAGTATGCGTCATTCCGACCAAACCTATGGTCTCCACCTGATAGCTAACAACATCACTCACCCTACCACTGTTTTAGACTGGCCCACCTTGGATCTTTACCAGAAGGAGCTTGCAGGTGGCTATGACTATATCGGGGTAGGGTTTATACCTCCAAATGTCATGAAGATGAAGAGAATGGTGGAGCTGGCGAGAGAGCTCTCCCCCCACTCCAAGATTATCATTGGTGGCTTTGGCACTGCCATTGAGGATATAGAATACCTGGTGGATGTAGATTATGTATGCCAGGGTGAGGGGATCAGGTTTATGAGAAACCTGTTAGGAGACCCCCCGGAGTTTGAGTTCAGGCATCCCATTATGGGTTCCACTGTTTTAGAGTTCATGGGAATCCCCATTTACTATATCTCCAAGCTTCTAAAACCGCTGGGTATTAGCACCTTTACTCCTGCCCTGTCCACCGGGTTGGGGTGTGTCCACAACTGCGATTTTTGCCTCACCAGCCACTTTTTTGAGTGTCGCTACCTCCCCTTTATGCGCAGCGGTAAAGAGATATTTGAGGAGATGGTTCGACAGGAGGGGATAGTCAAGGAGAAGAAATTTGCCTTGGTAGGGGATGAAAATTTCTTGAGTGATAAGGATAGGGCGGAAGAGTTATGGGAGTGTATGAGGGATTCAAAGAGACTATTCAACTTTTCAGTGGTATTTTCCTCAGCAGACTTTCTAAAGAACTATGAGCCAGAATTTTTAGCCGAGCTGGGGATAGACAGGCTCTGGATTGGGATAGAGTCCCAGGTGATCCCGTTTTCGAAGAATGAAGGGGTAAACCTGAAAGGGATGATGGAGGAGCTGGGAAGATACGGGATCAAGACCATACTCTCGTCCATCCTTTGTCTGGAAGGACATACCAGAGACAATATCAGAAAAGATATTGATCTTCATCTCTCCCTCAGGCCTACCTACAGCCAGTTTGCCCTTCTCTCCCCCCTACCCGGCACCCCTTTGTGGCAGAGTCTTATTGGTGAAGGAAGGATCATTCATTCCCTCCCCTGGGAGGATCGCCATGCCATGAAGCAGATATGGTTCAATCATCCTGAATTCAGCCTGCAAGACTCTGAGAATATCCAGAGGGAGGCCTATGCCAGGGACTATGAGGAAATGGGACCATCTTGCCTTAGGGAGTTTGAGATAAATTTCAACTATTACCTGAGATTTAAGGACTCCAAGAACTGGATGCTGAAAGAGAGGGCAGAAAGGATGAAGGATGAGATTATGTGGTATCCGGT
>JAUWWP010000048.1 GCA_030616835.1 Deltaproteobacteria bacterium
CAGGGTAGCATTGTAAGGATGGAAAGCTTCTCTGAGCGGGAGATCCCCCTTTCCCAGACCCCGAAGGATTTTAAGTTGGTGGAGAGAAAGCCGGAAGAGATGAGCTACGGGGAGCTAAGAAGATATCTGCGAAAGCTTAAAGAAGAGGGATTCGATACTGATCCCTATCTGGTGGACCTTCAGGCCAAGCTCTCTTTTCCTCTGATTAATCTAATAGTTGTTCTGATCGGGATCCCCTTTGCCCTCCGAACCGGCAGGGGGACAGGGTTCGCCTTGAGTTTTGGCCTCTGCATATTTATTGGTTTTTCCTACTGGATAATCTTTGCCTTTGGCCTTTCTTTAGGCCATTCCGGTACCCTTCATCCCATAATTGCAGCCTGGATGGCAGACATCCTGTTCGCCGCCTCCGGTTTTTTTATGCTGGCCAGGGTGCGCGGCTAAACTTTAGCTTGGTCGCGATTCGGACATAATAATTACTTTCGCCAGGTCGAGGCTGAACGAAGCAAAATACCAAATCGATTAAATCCAAATGCCAAAATCCAAATATCAAATAAATGTCAAAAGACTAAATGTCAATCCTTCGACAAGCTCAGGACAAGAAGATTTTTTGTTTATTTGTCATTTGGACTTTGGATTTCATTTGAACTTTGAGCTTTGGCATTTGACATTAGATATTCTTCCGACAGGCTCAGGACAGGCACTAAAGGGGCACCCTTAAATTTTTCCTTATGTCTGAATTACAGTTCTCTTATCTATTTCACCTTTAGCTCGAGCTTGCCCGGGGTGCGGCCGGTAATCTCCAACTGGAAACCCACAAATCTGGCAGCGCTAATGATCTCTGCCAACCGTTTACTATCCCCCTTAAAGGTAAGATTTAGGGTGGCTGTAGGGCTATCAAAGCTTCTCTCATTAAGCTCGGTAACCCCATCCAGCTCCCTCAGGGCTTTTTTTACTTTCTCCAGCGAGGTATAATTTACCCCGGAGAGCACTACCTCGATATTTATCCCGTGGAGCTTCTCTTCATTCCAGGCCTTAATGATCCTCCAGAATATCTCCCGGGCCGCCTCCTTACTGGCCTTTCTAATCGCACCGGGACCAGCGGCAGTCTTAATTGCCGCCTGAGATTTCGCCGGTTTGCTAATGGCAGCATACAGATTAGCGTTGTCAGTCTTGATCGCTTTCAGGGAAACGACGGATTCACTGAAATAGAGGCTCATATATTCTTCCGGCTCTCCCACAGTAGCAGTTCCGATAATGATTACCTCTGCCCCTGATCGCAGGCCGATCTTTGCCGCTGCCTTGGCATTCCCCTCGGCTGCCAGGCGGAGCTCATCCTTCTTGATATTCTCCTTGGCAATGGCCTGGTCGATCATTTGAAATCCTTTTTCCAGCAGAGACTCGGTAACCACATTTTCGGCAGCACTGGATTTAAGCTCCTTTTCTCCGGCTGCCTCGGTAACCAGAACCATCATCCTCGGCTTATCCATCTCCCGGTAGATAATAGTTGCATCTTCCTTGACCTTATCCGGGTTCACCGTGGCCTGAATCTTAACAAAATAGGAGCCCTCCCGGCGTCCTTCCTCTAAGATCTTAACATTATGAACATACCCCTTAGCCCGGGAAATGATCTGATCCTTGACTAGCTCGAAGTTCTCTACTACTGTCTTGGCAACTACCTCTGTCCCCACCTGCTCCACTGCTGCCCTTTTTGCCTCATCCAGGGCAGCCTTCTTGGCGGCTTCCTTATTTCCCTTAATGATCTTGGCAGTTCCTGAGGCAGTTACCTGGGTCTCCTCTTCGGCGGAAGCCGGTATCAGCCATGCACTCAGGGCAAAGGCCATTGCCGCCATAAGCACTAAACCTTTTTTCATTGACTCCATTTCCTCCTCCTTTCTAATCCGCCTCCGGCGGATTATAAATTGCAAATTGAAAATTGCAAAATGCAAATAATTGAATCTTGCCCCGATGTCCATCGGGGTGAAGGATTTGAACCACAAATTTCACAAATTACACGAAGAAATTTTCCTTTTTGGGATTTGGTCATTGGGATTTTATTATATTATTTTGTAGCCATTATGTAAACCCCATCCCATTCCTCCCCCGGTGGATTATCCTTCATTTCCTGGCATCGCTTTATGTATATCTGGGAGGGCATATCCTCCGAGCTTATCTTCAGGCAACTTTGAAAAAACTGGACAGCTTCCTCCCACTGCTGCCCCTGATAGAGTTGAAAACCTTTTTCGAAGCTCTCCACAAAATTCTTCAATCCGTCTGGTGACCGATTTCCAGTCATTAATTCATATATTCTTACCGACTCCATTTTCCCCTTCACCCTGACCCGATCAATCACCCGGCATAAAACCCTCTCTTCTACTTCTTTATAGGTAAGCTCGCTGATTAATATATTAGTCCCATACTGTTTATTCAACCCCTCGAGCCGAGAGGCTAAATTGACTGCATCTCCGATCACCGTGTAGTCAAACCTCATTGTGGAACCCATGTTTCCCACGGTCATCGGGCCGGTATTAAGCCCGATCCCCACATCAATAACCGGCTTTCCCTCCTCCCTCCATTTATTCTGAAGGCCTCTCAGAGTCTCCATCATATGAATTGCCGTCAGGCACCCCTTAAGCGCATGGTCGTTATATTCAATCGGTGCTCCGTAGAATGCCATTATCGCATCACCCATATACTTGTCTACCACCCCCTCATGCTCAAAAACTATCTCAGTCATTGCCGTAAGATATTCGTTTAGAAAATTAACCAGGCTTTCAGGCTCCATCCTTTCGGAGAAAGTAGTAAATCCCCGGATGTCAGAAAAGAGCACGGTTAGCTCTTTCTTCTCGCCTCCAAGCCTGGCCAGGGAGGGATCGGCAATTAGCTGCCTTACAACCTGAGTGGAGACATACTGACCAAATGTCCGGGTAATCTGGGCCTTTTCCCGCTGCTCAATTACCCAGTGATAGGCAATCCCGCCGACGAAATTAAAGACGATCACTCCGCTTAACGGAATGGTATCAATCCAGAAATTATGCTGGACAAATAAATAATAAGAAGCCCCGGTAATTGCCCCGAAAAGTGCAATAAAAACCACCAGGCGTCCCATTATCGAAAGCTCAAAATAGATAAGGAAGACCGTAGCTAATAGCCCGATCAGGAGAATCAACCCGAATATCGGAATTTTCTTCCACCTCGTAATAAAACTACCTTCCAGGATAGTTTGAATAATATTGGCATGGATCTCCACCCCTGAGGTCAAACCAGCCTCCCGGGTCTCAATCTCTAACTCACCTTTTTTTTCGATCTCAGCCTGGGAAGGAAATGGGGTCAGATAATAATCGTGATCGGCCACCAGAGTAGTCCCAACCAGCACCACCTTTCCCTCCACTTCCTCAGGATCAAAATTGCCTTCCTTTACCCTCCAGAAAGGGATAGCGGGAAAACTCTTGGCCGGTCCAACGTAGTTAATAAGCATATTTTCCGGCAGGATAAATTTTCCAAAGCGGAAATAGCCTTCGGGGAACCCCTTTTCCCCTTCGGTAAAAAGCTCGAGTTCAGGCATTTGCTCCCGCTTGATCCCGCCTAGCTCATGTGTCGAGTGGGCATCTTCAACAGCCTCCTTATACTCAGGCACTCCGTACTCGTAGAAGCGATGCTTCACCATCTCCATCCCCAGGGTAAAGAATGCCTCCTGCCTATCTACCTCAATCTCCACCATCTGGACCTTTCGAAAGACACGGTCGGGGTCTACATTGGTAAAGTTGATTAACCCCTCCCCCAGTTCCAGTTCCCGGAAAGGCTGATAGGGCTTGACCGCTACTCCCCGACTGATGAACCGGGCCAAGATGACATTGCCGGCATACTCCAATGCCTCGATCATACATCCATCCTGACGGGGGTCCCGAAATACCGGCTTGGAGAACTCAAAGTCAATTCCAATCACATCCGCTCCCGCATCGGCTAAATTCTTGATTATCGCCCCAAAATAACAGCGGGTAAAGTCTGCTCCCCTTTTGCCCAGGATGTTCTTACTCTCCTCATCCTTGGTTACCAGAACGATATCATCCCGGGCAGGGAACTCCCCCCGAACTCGAAAGCGCAAATCGTAGCTCCATAACTCAAATCCTTCTAACCATCCCAGGGTGTAGAGAAGGCAAAAGGCCATGGTAATGGTTAGCCCGACAATAAGACCCCCCAGGATCTTCTGCTTAGGAGAACTTTTGATTGCACCTTCCGGCATAATAAAATAAAACCAAATTTCAAAATCCAAATGTCAAATAAATGTCAAATGACTAAATGTCAATCCTTCGACAAGCTCAGGACAAGAAGATTTTTTGTTTATTTGTCATTTGAACTTTGGATTTCATTTGAACTTTGAGCTTTGACATTTGACATTATATCTGTATTATCTTTGCACTTTGTACTATGAACTTTGAACTTCCTAAATAATTCCCTGCTATTCCCTGCTACTTCCTTGCTACTCCCTGCTACCCCCTGCCATTCCCTGCTATTTGACGCTACCGGGCAGCAAGATTCTGACTGCTGGGGGAGCCGATTTTGCCTTCCGTTCCTCCGATCATAGTATCCATTAAGATAACTACCTTGCATTTAGTAAAAATCTGGCTGGCCTCATCAGCTAACTTTGCCCTCTGGGCTGATTCGGAGCTGACAATGACATTGGCCTTAAGCTTTCCCCCACTTTTAAGGGCCTTTACCTGCATCGGATTCCTTCCCTGTCGGAGCCGAGCCCTTTTCTGCCTTTTCCCCGGAGTAAGCTCTTTATCGCCCTTCTCCTCATTAATTTCGGCCAGAATAAATCCATTATTACCGTCTGACATTATCAGGTTACTCAGGTCAGCTACCAAGACTGGTGGCCCGTAATGGTCACCCCTTGCCCGTGCCTTGATATAGAGAGTTTTTTCGTCGAGGAGGAAGGAGCCGTCCTTCTCAGCGATAGCATAGCTTGCCATCCCTTTTTCTTTAACAGTTTGCTTATCCACCATCTCGGGGCCGTAGATGAGATTGCCGTCCTCATCCTCAATCTGGGGGAACATCGCCGGCCTCAATCCGGTGCCCCGGGCATCGATAATCAATCCGGTATAGGCACCCTCCTTATCCTCCTTAGTTTCTTTTATCTCTCCCTTCTTGGTAGGTACCTTCTCGTCCAGAAAAACACTGCTGATTCCCCTTATCCCCACCAGCGGGACCTTAATAGTTACCTGATATTTCCCCTCTCTCTCCGTATCCTTCTCATCGATCACCTCAGCATCTTTAACCAGTCCCTTTATCTTAATCGCCTTCCCTTTATCATCCTTAACCTTCTTGCTTGCATCCACTCGTAGGTCGTGGACAATCTCCAGGGCATGGGCCTGGGCATCCACTACTGCTGCCCTTCTCGCCATCTGCCGGGCCTTTATCCCCTTGCCCTTATACTTTCCCTCCCCCCGAGCGGTAACAAATAGCTCCTCGAAATTAACCTGACCGTATTTCGAAGGCTCGATGTAGGGCTTAAAACCAGTTTCGATCTTTTTAACCACCGCCTCTGCCGGATACTGCTTCATTAGCTTCCGGGGAACTTTAACCCGGGCCTGAATCTCTACCACGGAAGCACCTTCTTCGGTTCCCTCTGAAGTCACCTCATAGCTTAAGCCTCCCATTGTCTCGCTTATGATCTGCCTTCTATCCGGCACCTGGTCCAGAGAGACTACTGCACCTACCCCTTTCTCTACCGCATTTCGCTGGGCTACTATCAGAGCTGCCCTCCGGGAAGTGGCCTTGCCCCGGCTTTTTACCTTCACTATCTGGAATTCCCCTTCCACCTCACCAAGTTCTACCTCAGCCTCTTCTACCGGCCTGGCCTCGGTTTTTAAATACTCCTTCAATTTATCAGCGATCTTCTCAGTGATCTCTTCCTTCAGATCCTTGATATCTTTCCCCGAAGCCCTCTCGGCAATAATCAGCGCACTATCTTTCACCCTGACTAATTTTGCATCGATCACAACCCGGGAGTCGTCCTTTTGAATACTCCCCCGGACCAGGAGATCTGCTGAGAGTACCTTTTCCCCGGTTAATATTCTTTCCCGCTGAATCTCCTCTCTCACCACCACCACTGCCTCTATCTTTGATAATCTCTCTTTTAGGACAGCAGCAATCTCCTTTTCCAGCCGGTCTAAGTTAGGATCGCCGCTCAAGTTCTCAAAATCGTTAATTCCAACATTTAACCGGGCGGCAGCTATTGTGCTGGGAAAAGGTGCGAAAAAGAGCGAGAGAAAGATAACCATTGCCATTGAACCTATTAGCTTTCTCATTGCAATATCCTCCTTTTTAATGAGATTAAAGGTTTAATTATTTATAGATTAATTATTAGCAGGTAGCAGTGATAAATATCACAAATTTCAGAATCTTTCAAGATTTTTTTGCATATTGAATTTTCTTGACAAAAGAGAGGATTTTTTATAATATTATATTATGCTTTACGGATAATCTGAGGTTATAAAAGGAGGGGTTTCGGTGGCAGGAAGATTAGGGGAACTGCTGCTCAAGGGGAATCTGATTACCCCCGAGCAGTTACAACAGGCCTTGGAGGAACAGAAGGTCTCCGGGGGAAGGTTGGGAGCCAATCTGACCAAGCTGGGTTTTATTGCGGAGAAGGAGCTGACTAGTTTTTTAAGCAAGCAGTATGGCGTCGCGGATATCGATCTGTCCGAGACCGAGATCGATCCCGAAATAACCGAATTAATTCCAGAGGATGTGGCCCAGAAGCATCAGCTCATTCCAATTAGCCGGATGGGAGCAACCCTGGTAGTTGCCATGGCTGATCCTTCCAATGTCTTTGCCATTGATGATGTAAAATTTTTAACCGGATATAATATTGAGCCAGTGGTGGCTTCGGAACAGGCGATTAAGGAGGCAATTGCTAAATACTACGGCTCTTCCAGCCAGATGGGCGAGGCATTAGAAGGGTTTGATGATTTGATGGACGGGATCGATGATGATGAATACGAGGTGATCGGGGACGGTGATGACCTCTCGGCGGCCGATCTGGAGAAGGTCTCAGCCCAGGCACCAGTGATCAAACTGGTGAACTCAATTCTGATCAATGCCATTAATAAGGCGGCGAGTGACATCCATATCGAATCTTATGAGAAGTCCTTCCGGATCCGCTTCCGGATCGATGGAAAGCTCTATGAGTCGATGAAGCCTCCTCTCAAGCTACGCAATGCCATCGTCTCCCGTTTGAAGATTATGTCGCAGATGGATATTGCCGAAAGAAGGCTGCCTCAGGACGGCAGGATAAAGCTCAAGCTGGGGAAGGACCGCGAGATGGACTTCCGGGTCTCCGATCTTCCCTGCACTTATGGCGAGAAGATAGTGATGCGGCTTCTGGATAAATCCAGCCTCCAACTGGATATGACCAAGCTGGGCTTTGAGGAAGAGCAGCTAAGACAATTCAAAGACGCAATCGCCATGCCTTACGGAATGGTTCTGGTCACCGGTCCCACCGGGAGCGGGAAGACTACCACCCTCTATTCCGCTATCTCCGAGTTAAATAAACCCTCGGTCAATATCTCGACGGCCGAGGACCCGGTTGAGTATAACCTTGCGGGAATAAATCAGGTGCAGATGCAGGAAGAGATTGGATTGAACTTTGCCTCGGCCCTGCGCTCATTTCTCCGGCAGGACCCCAATGTTATCCTGGTAGGCGAGATTCGTGATTTTGAGACCGCCGAGATTGCCGTTAAGGCAGCTCTGACCGGTCAGTTAGTCTTAAGCACCCTCCATACCAACGATGCCCCCAGCTCGATTACCCGGATGGTAAACATGGGGATTGAGGCCTTTCTGATCTCATCATCGGTTAATTTAATTCAGGCGCAACGATTGGTGCGGAAGGTATGCCTGGACTGCAAGGAACCAGTAGAGACATCCCCTAAGACCCTGACCGATATTGGAGTCTCTCCTGAGGAGGCCCCTACGGTAACCTGTTATAAAGGCAAGGGATGCAGCACTTGCAATAATACCGGGTATAAAGGAAGAATAGCAATCTATGAGATCATGCCCATTGATGAGGAAATTCGTACCCATATTATCAATGGGTCCTCGGATATTGAACTCAAGAAGGCGGCGGTCAGCAAGGGGATGAAATCCCTCCGACAGAGTGCCCTTAGCAAAATGAAAGAGGGGGTTACCACCATGGATGAGGTAGTCGGTGTGACCATGGCGGATGAGGACTGAGTTTGGGTTAGTACTATGGCTGAAAGATTAGGGCAGTTGCTGGTAAGGGAAAATCTGATAACCCTGGAGCAACTGGAAAAGGCAGTGGAGGAACAGAAGGCCTCCGGGGGACGACTGGGTGCCAGTTTGACCAAACTGGGTTTTATTGATGAGAATGAACTGAGTAATTTTGTGAGCAAGCAATACGGGGTTCCTTCCATAAACCTGGAGGAACATGAGATCGATCCCGAACTGGTTAATCTAATCCCCGAAGACCTGGCCCAGAAATATCAGATAATCCCGGTTAATCGTTCCGGCTCCACCCTGATCATTGCCACCGCCGATCCCTCGAATCTCTCCGCTGCTGACGCTATCCAGTTCCGAACCGGTTACCGGGTGGAGCTAATGGTTGCCTCGGAAAAGGCAATCAAATCGGCTCTGGAAAAGCATTATGACGCTACTGAAACAATGACAGAGGTGATGGAAGATTTCGATGATACCGGGATCGAGGTGGTTGAAGAAGATGAAGAGCTAAGTATCAGCGAGCTGGAGAAATCCACCGAGGAAGCTCCCGTGGTAAAGCTGGTAAACCGCTTTATGGCCGATGCCCTCAGCAAGGAAGCCAGTGATATCCACCTTGAGCCCTACGAGAACTTCTTCCGGATCCGGTACCGAATTGATGGGATGCTTTATGAGATTTCGCGGCCACCTTTGAAAATAAGGGATGCGATCACCTCCCGGATCAAGATTATGGCCCAGCTGAACATTGCTGAGCGCCGTCTGCCCCAGGATGGAAAGATCAGGCTGAAGATGGGGAAAGGGGGTGAACCGATGGACTTCCGGGTCTCGGTTCTACCCACCCTTTTTGGAGAAAAGGTGGTCTTAAGGCTGCTGGGGAAGGAAAGCCTGCAGCAGGATATGGGGAAACTGGGATTCGATGCTGAGCAGGTTGCCATTTTTGATAATGCGATTAAGCAGCCTTACGGGATGGTGCTGGTTACCGGTCCCTCCGGATGCGGGAAGACAACCACGCTTTATTCGGCCATCTCCGAGCTGAATGAAATAGATACCAATATCTCCACGGCCGAAGACCCGGTGGAATATAATATCTACGGGATAAATCAGGTTCACATGCGGGATGCTATTGGGTTGAACTTTGCCTCGTCCCTGCGCTCTTTTCTCCGCCAGGACCCGGACATTATTATGGTGGGAGAGATCCGGGATTTTGAAACGGTGGAGATCGCCATTAAGGCAGCCTTAACCGGCCACCTGGTTCTAAGCACCCTGCATACTAATGATGCCCCCAGTACGATTACCCGGTTATTAAATATGGGGGTTGAGCCTTTCTTGGTCGCCTCCTCCATCCTTTTAATTTGCTCCCAGCGCCTGGTGAGGAAGGTCTGTTCTGAGTGTAAGGAACCTTTCGATATTCCAACCAAAGCCTTGATCGATATAGGGGTGCCTCCGGAGGAGGCCACTAAGCATGCCTGGTATAAGGGTAAGGGCTGTGACCGGTGTAACAATACCGGATATAAGGGCAGAGTTGCCGTATTTGAAACCATGGCCATGAGCCGCCAGATAAAGGGAGCCGTCCTGAGTGGGGCCTCTACCGGCGAGATCCGCAGAACTGCAATGGATCAGGGGATGAAGACTCTGAGGCTGAGTGCCATTGACAAGATGAAAGAGGGTATTACCACAATGGAGGAGGTGCTCCGGGTTACGGCGGCGGAAAGATAGGATAATCAGGGAATAGCAGGGAATAGCCCTTCGACCCCGCCACAGGCGGGGCTCAGGACAGGCAGGGAATAGCAGGGGACAGAGGGAAAAGACCTAATGTCAAATGCCAAAGCCCAAAGTTCAAATGAAACCTAAAGCTCAAATGACAAATACTAATTCACTTGCGCACCAGTGCACCGGTTAAATTTGGCATTTAGTCATTTGACATTCATTTGGCATTTGGATTTTGATATTTGGATTTAAAGGAACAAATATATCTCTCGAGTTATTAACTAAAATTAACTAAAATAGGTATACTACCGAATTTATAAATAGAGGAGAATAGGAGAAGAAGATGGCAAATTTGCACCAACTGCTCAAGGTAATGATCGAGAAAGGGGCAACCGATCTTCATATTACCACCGGAACTGCCCCTCAGCTACGGATCGACGGGAGCTTGACGCCGCTGCGCATGCCCCCGTTTAGTGCCCCCGAAACCAAGCAGATCTGCTACAGCATTCTTACCGACGCCCAGAAGCACAAATTCGAAGAGTTTAATGAGCTTGATCTCTCCTTCGGGGTAAAGGGTCTCAGCCGATTCCGGTGCAATATCTTTATGCAGCGAGGAGCAGTTGCCGGGGCCTTTCGGACCATCCCCTTCAAGATCCTGTCTTTTGAAGAGCTCGGGCTCCCGCCGATTATGAGCGAGCTGGCCAAGAAGCCCCGGGGTCTGGTTCTGGTGACCGGTCCTACCGGATGTGGGAAGTCAACCACCTTGGCCTCGGTTATTGATAAGATCAATACTGAGCGCCACGAGCATATTATTACCATTGAGGACCCCATTGAGTATCTCCATTCCCATAAATCCTGTGTGGTCAACCAGCGGGAGGTGGGGGCCGATACTCAGGGCTTTAAGAATGCCCTTAAATATGTGCTCCGCCAGGACCCGGATATAGTTATGGTTGGGGAAATGAGGGATCTGGAGACCATCGAGGCTGCCCTGACGATTGCCGAGACCGGACATCTGGTCTTTGCCACCCTGCATACCAACTCCTGTGCTCAGACGATAAACCGGGTTATTGATGTCTTTCCCCCTTATCAGCAGACTCAGGTTCGGACCCAGCTCTCTTTCGTCCTCGAGGGGGTCCTCTGCCAGACCCTGATTCCCAAGCAAAGCGGTCACGGAAGGGTTCTGGGGTTGGAGGTAATGGTGCCTAATCCGGCGATTCGGAACCTGATTCGGGAGGAGAAGATCCATC
>JAUWWP010000188.1 GCA_030616835.1 Deltaproteobacteria bacterium
ATGTTCATATATACTTAGAGCATACGAGGGGCTTTGAGTAATGAAGACGAATAGCCAAGAAACAAGGAGGATTTTTAACCTTCTCATCTTAACACGAGTTTCCTCAAAATTTTGTGTCTTTACTTGTCCTGAGCCTCCGTCTTCTGTAGTTACGGGAAGTAGGGGACGTAATTAATATTTTGACTTTTTCTCATCAAGAAAAATGACTCTGACCCTTTTTCTCACCATTTTCCATTTCCTATCCCTTACTTATTTTGATTATTGAATCGCAAGCATTGACTATTTCTTTTACTTCATTAAACATTTTCCGGGCATATTCTTCTTTGAAAAGAGCATCCGGCGGAATCCCCCTTTCCTCATCTCCATACATCGCCGGCTCTCTATCCATTGCAAGTAGAGGCATAATTTCCTTTGCTTTTCTTAAGATTTCTCTCTTATCCTCCGGAATTTTATCTATAATTTCATCTATGACGGGCGTAACATCGTGTTCTTTAGGAAATTCAATGGTAAACAATCGAAATAATGCTTTAATTGCCAATTCCAGCACCTCTTGTGACCTTCTAACCGTCCGGTACCATTTCTTATCATCTATAGCCATAGAAGCTTCTTTCAAACAATCTTTTGCCTGGTTAAGATAATTATCCGCCATTCCTTTGTTTATCATACCTCTACCCTCTCTCCCAATTTACAATCAGGTTTTAATATCCAATACCAGGTATCTTCATTCACATATACCTTTTTTGAGCCGAGTTCGTTCATTCTGGCTACCAGTTCAATAAGGGAATTCTTGAAGAAGTCCTCTTTATCATAAAAGATTACCCCATCGTGGATAATATCAAGAAGAATTGGCGGGTGTTTTTTTATCTCCTGTGGGGTGTAGTGAAATGTGGCAATGAAGGTATTTCTTCCGCTTGCCCTTAAATTTCTATAACCTTCTTTCTCCATCATGTCCCAATAGAGCTGATGGAGGGGTTCATTCCTCTCATTAATCGTGAGCGGGAGGTCTTCTACAACAAGCAGGACATCGATATCACTCTCTGGCTTTGCCTTTCCCCTTCCCACAGAACCGAAGAGGACAAAAGATACAAGTCGCTTTCTATATATCTTTCTTACCTCTTCGAGATATTCGAGCACGTAATCCCGGTAAATTGGAGGAATATCCTCAGGCTTCTTGTTTCCCAATTCTATCATTCTCTATCCTATCCTTATCCTACCATCTCCCTATCTCCCCGGCTGCAACTTCAACCCCTTTTTCACCTAATTATCTCCTGATACCAGAATGCTAATTCCCGATGACAGAATTCTAAAAAGGATCATGGTCAAATATCACCACTTCTCCCGTGACTGGGGAGTGATAGATAAGTTTCCGAGCTTTGCCAGTTTTTGGGGACGTTGGTTCTAAAACAACTTACGAAATTAATAACAGTGCCTTTTTTCTAATTTTTTACACAAATTACTTCGACCTTTCCTCAGCTTGCTTTATCTTATCCCACTTTGTGGGCTTAATCAATAATTTACCCCACTGAAATCCCAATGACCAAATCCAAATGACAAATTAAACCCAAAGTTCAAATGACTAAAACGCCTGGGGCGGACAGGGCTCAAATTACAAATGAAGTCCAAAATCTGAATATCAAAGCCCCCTCACCCCTTCGACAAGCTCAGGGCAGGCTCTTGCCCTCTCCCCAATCCTTCGAGACGCTTCGCTCCTCAGGACAGGCAGGGGAGAGGGGAATTACTGGATTAATTATCGTAAATGTATGAGGATCAAATTTTTCATTTTGATTTGACCCCCTCCCTTTGCCCTATATATTTAACTTACCACCTTCCCGTCCTTGAGCAGAATTAATCTGCGAGCCCGGTCCATTACCATCCGATCATGGGTGGAGAATAAGAAGGTCATCCCCCTTTTCTCATTCAACTCCTGCATCAGCTCCATAAGCTCTCCCCCGGTCTTAGAGTCCAGATTGGCGGTAGGTTCATCCGCCAGAACTATCTTGGGCTCACTCACTATGGCCCGGGCTACTGCTACTCTCTGCTGCTGGCCCCCGGAAAGTTCATCAGGCCTTCGGTGAAGGCAGTCTCCCAGGCCCACCTCCTTTAGGATCGCTTCAGCTTTCGCCAGACGGGTCCTTCGCTCCTCTCCCTGAAGAAGCATAACGAATTCTACATTCTCCCGGGCAGTAAGGACCGGGATCAGATTATATGATTGGAATATGAACCCCAGGTTCCTCAACCTCAGTTTTGAAAGCTCCCCTTTCCCCATTTTGGTTATGTCGCGTCCCTCTAATAAAATCCCTCCCTCGGATGGGCTGTCAAGTCCCCCGATCAGGTTAAGGAGGGTGGTCTTACCGGAACCTGATGGACCGGCAATGGCAGTGAACTCCCCTTTTTCTATCCAGATGTCCACTCCGTTGAGGGCATTCACCGCCACGGCACCGTCCCGGTAGACTTTTTTTAAATTCTCCGTTTGGACTACATGCATAATATCCTCCTTTTCAAGGCTCATCTCGGATTATTGTGGGCAAACGATTAAATCCAAATATCAACTGATAAATTCTAAATCCCAAAT
Source organism: Deltaproteobacteria bacterium (assembly GCA_030616835.1). GTDB lineage: Bacteria > Desulfobacterota. The sequence continues at coordinate 2,573 of JAUWWP010000188.1, forward strand.
CCTAAACCCTAAACAAATTCTAAATTCAAATGTTTAAAACGAAGAACCCCCTCACCTCAATCCTCTCCGATGTCCATCGGAGAGGAAGTGATAACCAGTAAAAAGTTCCCTCTCCCCGGTATATACATGGGGAGAGGGATAGGGTGAGGGGGGAATGTTTTGTATTTTGAATTTTGGTCATTTAATATTGTTTAGGATTTGGTGCTTAGTGCTTAGGATTTATTTTATTGGTGCTTAGAATTTTTATTTATCTTTCTTTATTTACAACATTATTCAATGGTGTCTGAGTGCCTCTACCGGCCTGAATCGGGCAGCACGAATAGCAGGGTATATCGAGATAAGGATAGCTATGAATAAAGTAGATACATTAGCTATCAATAGATCGTTAAGTCCAAATGAGGGAAATATTATATGCCCCAGCCCCCAGTGCTCCATCCCCTCGGCTAAAAAAGAAAGGTCCATACCGTTGTGAAAAATGCCCAGGAAAAGATATCCAAGTAAGTCTCCCAGGCACAAACCCAGTATCCCAATGCATACTGTCTCCAAAATTACTAAGAGAACAATCTGAAGGGGTCTGGTCCCCAAGGCCATCATAACCCCCATCTCCTTTACCCTCTCAAATATAACCATCAACATGGTATTGATAATTCCAAAGGCCATGGCCACAAATACTATAAGGTAAACAATATAGGTAAATTGCCCATATAGCTCAACTATCCTTACCAGAAGGGGCTCAATCTCTTTCCAGGTGTGAACCTCGATATCGGAATCCACTTTCTTCCTCAGACCCTCGGCCACCAAATCCACCCGCTCCAGGTCATTAACAACCATCGCTATCTCCGAGAGTCGCTCGCCCAATGCAAGAAGCTCTCTGGCATCGGAAAGGGCAATAAAGGCCGTGGCTCTATCGAACTCACTGGACTCAGTCCGATAAATGCCGGTAACTCTATAGGCTCCCGAGGCAATATCCTTTTCTAAATCCTGAGCCATGAGAACCACCTTGCTACCCAGCTCGAGCTCAAATTCATCTGCCAGCTTCTTTCCGACAATGATTCTTCCTGAATCCCCCTCCCGGAGATACCTGCCATCCACAATAGAATCCTTGATATAGGTAATATTGAGCTCACGAGATGGCGCAATCCCGACGATCATTACACCTCCGGAGTGCTCAGGATTGGAGATGAGACCCATGGCCCTGATGCGCCGGGAGTATTTATTAATTCCAGGGTGAGTATCGAGGATCCTTAAAAGTTCCGGAGAATCGCTCATACTCCTTTCCACCACCGGATTCTCCTCGAAACCCTTTGCATGGATCTGAATATGGCCAAGGGAGGAGCCGATAACATTTTCCACCATCTTGTTTTCAATCCCATTCGTAAATGCTTCGGTTATTATAATCCCCATCAGTCCAATGCCAATAGCCAGAACCAGGATAACCGTTCGACGGGTATTGCGCCAAATATTTCGCCAGGCAATCTTAAAAAGCGTTCTCATATTCAAACATATCTCAGGGCCTCAACCGGCTTAATCCTGAGAACCTTAATGGCTGGATAGATGGCAATCAGCATGGTAATGGTGAAAACCACAATCATGGCAGCTATGGCCACACCTATGGATATATCGGGGAATATTCTCGAGGGCATGCCAAAGAACTCCATCATCTCCGCGAGCTCAGCAAAATAAATCCCGGTCTGCTCATAATAGTAAGCCAGACCCGACCCGGCAATCACCCCGGAAAGGATTCCCAGGGAAGATAATGTGAGTGATTCCAGGATTACCATTAAAAACATCAGGCCCGGACGCATCCCCAGGGCGATCATAACCCCGAGCTCCCGCATCCTTTCAAATATGGACATCAGGAATGTATTCATGATTCCAAACCCTACTACCAGCAATAAGATAAAATAAAAGATATAAGCGCTTGAGGCATCGAGGGCAATCGCCTGTTTAAGGGCGGGCACAATTTCGCTCCAGGTGAGAACCTTATATGTCTGCCATCCTCGTCTCTTAAAGACCTTCATTATGGAGGCCTTCACCTCTTTAATAGAGCGAAAGTTATCAAGGATCAGGGCAATCTCAGAGACCCTCCCTTCCATAGAGAATAGCTCCTGAGCTTCTTTTATATCTATGCAGACAATGCTTCGGTCGAACTCGGTTGAGCCAGATTTATAAATCCCCTTAACATAGAATCTCTCGGCAGCCAATGCCCCATTGGCCGCCTGCCCCATAAATATGAGCTCATCCCCAATTGTTACCCCGAGGTTCCTGGCCATGGCCTTTCCCAGAAGAGCTCCATGGTCATTTTCAGAAGATAAGTAGCTTCCTTCCCTGATAATCTTCTTGAGGGTAGTGACCTCCGCCTCTCTATCCGGGTCCACCCCAATCACCAGAGCCCCAAAGGTATTGCCGGAGCTGCTGATTAGGGCAGGGGAGTTAAGACGCGGGGCAAAGGCCTGGATACGGCGCTCCTCATTCAAAATCGGATAGATCTTTTCTGGATTATCAATACACAGGTTGATATTCTTTTCATCAAGATAGCCCTCTTTCTGGATCTGGAGATGGCCGGTATGGATCTTGACCGCGCTATTGATCATCTCCATGTAGCTACCCTTCTGGAGGGCTAACAGGAATACCAGTAGCAGGGTGGCAAAAAAGATAGCAGAGGTAGTAAGGAGGGACCTTCGGGTATTTCGCCACAGGTTACGCCAGACCATTTTAATAAAGGTCATCATTGCCCTAACCTCTTAAGCTCTCCCAGTGAAAAGATATCCTTTTTGATTACTGGATTGAAGTCCAGTATATGATATTTTATCCTGGTCTGGTGTTTATCTTTTTTTAAGTTCTTCATGACCATCTCCAGAGGAACCTCCCTGCCGGAGATCGGCCTGATGTCCGAGAAAGTAAGAAGCTTCACCATCTCGCCCTTCTCGTTATAGAACCCCTCCCTTAATGGCACATAGCCTCTTTTCCTTATCCAGATTATGATCTTCCCCCAGACCACCGCAGCCTTAGGCTTTGGATCGCACTGGATTACAAAAACCTCCTCCCCATCCACCTTCTCATCTTTAATATGGATATGATTATAATCCACCACAATGGAGTCTGCCTTTGCCAGGTCATCATTGGTAAAATCGCTACCCATCCAGGATTGCATCATCATCGAAGGGGGGATTTTTATGACTCTATTGACTTTAGGCAGGTAATTCCACATCTCATGACCTATCTTTAGGGAACCGATCCCCTTCTCCTTGGCTGGAGATGTGATGAAAATGAGAGCCTTCTCAGTTCCCTCGGTCCAGGCCTTCATCTTAAGGGTTCTCTCCCAGTGGGGTCTTACTATGCTCATCTCGAGTTCTGAATAGCTCTTGGTGCCCCGCAGCAATTCATCTGACTTTCTAACTATATCCTCCGGAGTAAGCTCCGATGCCCAGGCCCAATTATTTAAAG
>JAUWWP010000354.1 GCA_030616835.1 Deltaproteobacteria bacterium
CATGCTTCCCCTGGAGCTAAATTAATTTATGCCGGGAAGAAAGGAGGGAGCAGCTCTTCTCAGAAAAAGATAAACGAGCTTCTTATTAAAGAAGCGAAGAAAGGGAAGATAGTAGCTCGTCTCAAGGGAGGTGATCCATTCATCTTCGGTCGGGGAGGAGAGGAAGCTGAAGAACTGGTTCGGGCAGAAGTGTACTTTGAGGTAGTTCCTGGAGTTAGCTCAGCCACTGCGGTTCCTGCCTATGCCGGTATTCCCCTGACCCACCGTGATTACACCTCTACGGTTGCTTTCATTACCGGTCAGGAAGATCCCACCAAAGAGCACTCCAATATTGCCTGGGAGAAGATCTCCACCGGAGCCGGAACACTGGTATTCCTGATGGGGATAGGGAAGCTCGCCGCAAATGTGCAAAGGTTGTTAGAGTGCGGCCGGAGTCCACAGACCCCTGCCGCGCTTATCCGCTGGGGCACCAGGGCTGAGCAGGAGACTCTCGTAGGAGAGCTAAGGAATATCGTTAAGCTATCCGAAGAAAGGAAGTTCAGGCCACCGGCAGTCCTGGTTGTGGGAGAGGTAGTTAGGTTACGGGAGAGCTTAAACTGGTTTGAGAAAAGGCCTCTTTTCGGTAGAAGGATAGTGGTAACCCGGGCCCGGGAACAGGCGAGTAACTTTACCGGAATCTTAAAGAGATACGGGGCCGCGGTGGTTGAGTTTCCCTCCATTGAAATCCAGCCACCCCGGAGCTGGAGGACAGTGGATGCTGCAATCAAGAGCCTCAGGAGCTATCACTGGGTGATCTTCACCAGCATCAATGGGGTTAGATATTTTACGGTGAGGCTGAAGGCCAAGGGTGGCGATATCCGGGATCTGAAGGGAATAAAGATCTGCGCAATTGGCCCGGGAACCGCCGAGGGGATAGAGAAACTGGGCATAAGGGTTGATTTTGTTCCTGAACAGTATCGGACCGAGGCAATCGCTGAGGGATTGGGTGAAAGAATCAGGGGTAAAAGGGTGCTGCTTGTCCGGGTTCAGGGAATCCGGGATGCCCTTCCCCGGAAACTGAAGGGTTTGGGGGCCCGGCTCCAGGTAGTAGGGGCCTACCAGACTCTGAGTCCTTTAAAACCAGGGAAAGAGCTGCGGAAACTCCTAAGTGAGGGAAAGATAGATATGATCACATTTGGCAGCTCCTCGGCAGTTACCAACCTTACCGCAATGTTTGAAAGCAGGGAACTTAAGAGGTTAATGAAAGGGGTGGATATTGCCTCCATCGGACCCAAGACGGCAGAGACAATAAGAAAAGCAGGAATGAAGGTGGATATTATGCCCGGGGAGTACACCATCCCGGCTCTGAGCAAGGCAATTGTAGATTATTATCGAAAATGAGAGAGCTCGAATGATTGGGTATAAGGAATATCAAGTCTTACTGGAAGAGATAGTCGGACTTTTGAAGAAACAATTCGGGGATGAGTTTCTGGCCTGCGCCGTATTCGGGTCAGTAGCCAGAGGGGAAGCGGGTAAAGGAAGTGATATTGATATTATTGTGGTTCACCGCAGCGGGAATTACCATCCTACCGAACGACACCTGAAGGTAATCAGGGAGTTGCGGGAGAAAGATGAATATAACAGGCTATGTGAGCAGGGATTTTCTCCTGATCCTTATCCGGTTTACTTAAGTGAGGAGGAGCTTGCGCAAAATCCCTGGGTCCTGCTTGATGTGACCGAAGATGGCATTATCCTCTACGATAAGGAAGATATTCTCAAGAGAAGGCTTGACCATCTCCGGCAGAGACTTAAACAGTTGGGATCAAAGAGAATCTTCCTTCCCGATGGGAGCTGGTATTGGGATCTTAAGCCGGACTGGAAACGAGGGGAGGAGTTTAAGCTATGACTATGACCAACTTTACCAATGGGAATAAGCTTTTGCGCGAAGCAAAACAAATTGAAAGGGAAGTCGAAGCTGCCTATCGCGAGAGCGCCTGGAATTTAACGATCAGACGTTCTCAAGAAGTGGTAGAGCTATCCACCAAGGCACTCCTCAAGATGATGTGCTTTGATTATCCCAAGGAACATGATGTAAGTAAGATCTTGGGGAAAGTTCTAAAAGGGCGAGGCATTGAGGTATCCGATGAGCAATTGACAAAAATAACCGAGATCTCCTCAGAGCTTGCCAACAAGAGAGCCCCATCCTTCTATTATGAGAGGGATTTCCGTCAGGAGGAAGCGGAAAAAGCAAGGCAAGACGCAGCAATAGTCCTTAAATTTGCCCAGGAAATGGCAGAGAAATTAAAGAAGGCGGAATGATCCTGTTAAAAAGAAATTAGGAAGCAAGAGGTAAGCCATGAAGAACTACCGTTTTTCAGTAGTGATTGAGAAGGATAAGGATGGCTACTTTGCCTTTTGCCCTAAGCTTCAAGGATGTTATACCCAGGGGGATACTTACGAAGAGACTCTGGAGAATATCAAAGATGCCATACACCTTCATACAGAGGATAGGGTAAGCGAAATGCCAATATTCATTGGAAAAAGGTAATGTGATGAGCGAAAAATCAATAATGATTGAAGCGAAGTCGCCAACGGAAAGTATTCGTCAAGCCTATAACTTATGGAGCTGGTTCTATGCTAAGTTAGTTGCGCCATTGGAACGGAAACCTCGCATGCTCGGTTTGGAGCGGGCCGCGATCCAACCGCAAGACAGGGTACTGGAGGTTGCGGTCGGTCCAGGGGTGACTCTTTTGGAAATTCTAAAGAGAGTGAATCAGAAAAATGTTGTGTACGGAATTGATCTCTCACCGAAGATGCTAAAAAAAGCGCGTGATATGGTGAACAGCGCAGGTTACACCAACATAGACTTGAGGGAATCTGATGCACGCCAATTACCATATCCAGACAACACGTTCGATGTGCTCTACAACAGTTACATGTTCGACCTTATCCAGTTGAAAGACATGCTGGTCGTCCTGAGTGAATTTAGAAGGGTGCTCAAACCCGGTGGCCGGCTTGCGCTCGTAAACATGAGTAAGGAGGAAGGTAATGTCCTTACCTGGTGGGAGAAGTTCTACCTAAGGCTACCCGCTCGATGGGTTCCTTACCTGATGGGCGGCTGTCGTCCTGTGCTGATGAAAGGTCTTGTAAAAGAAGCCGGGTTTTGTGAAGTCAGGCAAGAGTTTATCAACTACATCTTCACTTCGGAAATTGTCGTGGCAAGAAAACCAAGCATGTGATTGAAGAAATGGGTAAGGTAGAACGCTGGCGTAGTGGCTATACTGAAATAAGGGGGTCACACTCTAGACAGAATAAAATGACAAATGGGGAAGGTTAGTAGCATTAAGGACGTTAGCAGCGTTTACGACGTTCAGATTGAAAGCCGGCCCCTATTTCTATGCATTTTCAAATTCTTCGATAAGCTCAGGGCAAAAGAAGAGAGCTATCCCGAATTTTCCAATATCCGTCAATCGCTTGGTGAATTCTGAGGGATTACCAGGGGTAAACATTATATCTAAGTTGTTTTAGAACCAATTTCCCCCTTTTTGTTTCTATCATTAGGA
>JAUWWP010000234.1 GCA_030616835.1 Deltaproteobacteria bacterium
TCAAGGGCAACCGGTTTGACCGGAGGGATCGGCTCCAGAATCACCCGACCATTTTCAGCATGAATCTCCACCTCACTATAGAGATTCAGACCTAACTCCCGAAGCAAGCTTATAGGAAGGGTGATCCCTTGTGAATTGCCAATCTTCTGAATTTTTTTCTTCATATAATAAGTAATAACATGTAATTACATTATTGTCAAGTAATTTCTCAGGTAAGTAATTTGCGTTGTAGCATTTTTTCTATCCTCCTCCCCTTATTCCCCTCCCACCAGGGGAGGGGATTCTTTTCCTGGGCCATGACCTGCTAATCCTGAACCCCTCAGCCTTACCAGGAAAGGGATGGGAGAGTACCATACAGTTTCCTCCCCCTTGATGGGGGAGGATTTCAGCCTTCGCAGCCACTTCGGCGAAGTAGGCTCACGAAGGATGTCTCGAAGCCATGTCCTGAGCTTGTCGAAGGGGTGAGGGGAATAGAAAAGAAGAAAGCTAATCCCCCTCAGCTCAATCTCTCCCCGGTGGGGAGAGGAAATAGTAACCAGTAAAATTGCCCCATTTGATTCGAAAATAAATTTACCTCTTTCGTGGTGCCCGGAAAGGGCATGAGAATTTGGATAAACTCTAAATACCGGGGCTCGAAAGCCCCGGCTATCTAGTAAGGGAACCTGAAAGATTTTTTAGGAAAACTCCAGTCAAGTCATAGTTTGACAAGGGTTGGGTAGGTTTGTTAGTTTTATAAATAAATTTCAGAAGGAGGAGGCTAATGAGAGAGGTTCACATTATCAGCGCTGCCCGCACTGCGGTGGGTAGCTTTCAGGGCGGGCTGAGCTTGCTACCCGCCACTAAACTGGGAAGTATTGTTATCGAAGAGGTAGTAAAAAGGGCGGGAATAAAAAAGGAGGATGTTGATCAGGTAATTATGGGTAATGTCCTTTCCGCCGGCCTGGGCCAGGCCCCGGCACGTCAGGCCTCCCTGGGAGCAGGGCTGCCTAATGCGGTGGGTTGCCTGACGATCAATAAGGTCTGCGGCTCCGGGCTTAAATCAGTTATGCTGGCGGCCCAGGCGATTATGCTGGAGGATGCCGAGGTTATTGTCGCCGGGGGGATGGAGAGTATGACCAATAGCCCTTATCTGCTGCCCAAGGCCCGCAGCGGTTACCGGATGGGCGATGGCGTGATAATTGACTCGATGATCAAGGACGGCCTCTGGGATCCCTATGACGACTACCACATGGGAAACTGTGCCGAGCTCTGTGCGGAAAAATATAACCTGACCCGGGAGCGGCAGGATGAGTTTTCCCTGGAGAGCTACCGCCGGGCCCAGGAAGCTCAGAAGCAGGGGAGGTTCAGGGAGGAGATCGTCCCTGTCAAAATCTCTCAGAAAAAGGGAGAGCCGATTATCTTTGATACCGATGAAGACCCCGGTAAGTTGCGGGCTGAAAAGGTGCCCACCCTGAAGCCCGCTTTCAAAAAGGATGGGACGGTGACCGCGGCCAATGCCTCCTCGATCAGCGACGGGGCGGCGGCCGTGGTGGCAATGTCTTCCGAGCAGGCAAAGAGCTTGGGTTGCCAGCCCCTGGCCCGGATCTTGGGTTATGCTGAGGCCTCGATTGCCCCGGAGTGGTTTACCATTGCCCCGGTTGAAGCAGTAAAGCGGGTTCTGGAGAAGACCGGGATGAGCAAGGATGATATTGACCTGTTCGAGATCAATGAGGCATTTTCCGTGGTCACCATAAGGGCAATTGATGAGTTTGACCTGGACCCAGCGAAGGTTAATGTCAATGGCGGGGCAGTCTCAATTGGTCACCCTATTGGCGGCAGCGGTGCCCGGATTCTGGTCACCTTGCTCTATGCCATGAGGAACCGAAAGGCCAAAACCGGATTAGCAACCCTCTGTATCGGTGGCGGGGAAGCAGTGGCAATGGTGGTGGAGAGGTTATAGCGGCCGATTCCAAATGCTTCAGGGAATAGCAGGGAGTAGCAAGGAATAGAAGGGAATAGCAGGGACTTAAGCCCTCCTACCCTACGTAGTAATTCTATTACGAAGTATGGGTGAATCCTCGAATCCTTGACCCCTTGAACTTGACTATTCCCTGTAGCGTGCTACAGGGTTTCCTCTTGTTCCCCTCTCCCCTGGGGGAGAGGGGAAGGGTGAGGGGGAGCAGAATATATTCCTTATGATACCCTGCAACTTGCTGCAGGGAGGTTCATTTCCTATCTATTGACATTTGGATTTAATTGCTTGCCCACAATGGGGGATGAAATGATAGAAAAAGAGCCCCTCCATACCACCCTTACCCGGAGAAGGTTTCTAAAAAAGGGAGTTCTCCTGGGAATCGGTCTGGGAGGCCTGACCGCTCTTACCCGGCCCCTCGCTCAAGCTTTCTCGAAAGGGAAGGCGCTAACTCCTTATGAGGCAAAATACTATAAAAAATTAGCCGGGGAGCTTATCCAGTGTCAGATGTGCTTCCGCCGCTGCCTTGTTCCTGAGGGCGGGAGAGGATTCTGCCGGAATAAGCAGAACCGCAAGGGGAAGTACTACACCCTGGTTTATGCCCGGCCCTGCTCCCTCCAGATCGACCCGATTGAGAAGGAACCGGTATTTCATATGCTCCCGGGGATCAGCATCTTCTGCACGGCAACTGCGAGCTGTAATAATCGCTGCAAGTTCTGCCATAACTGGCACATCTCCCAGAGAAGCGTAGAGGAGCTGGACAATTACCAGCTTCTCCCGGAAGAAGTGGTTAAACTGGCCAAGAAGGAGGACTGCGCTGCCTTATCCTTTACCTACAGCGAGCCCACGGTTTTCTATGAATATATGTTCGATATCGCCAGGAAGGCAAAGGAGAATAACCTGCGAGTCCTATATCATACCAACGGGTCGATCAATTCCGAGCCCCTATTCGCCCTGCTTAAGTATATGGATGCGGTTACTGTTGACCTGAAAGGCTTCAGCGAGAAATTCTACCGTGAGGTATCCTCCTCGGAGCTCGCCCCTGTCCTGGAGACTCTAAAGAATATTAAGAAGACTAAGGTTCATCTGGAGGTGGTTAACTTAGTCATTCCTACCCTGAATGATGATCTGAAGATGATAAGGCAGATGTGCCAGTGGATAGGCAAGAATCTGGGTAAGGATGTTCCCCTGCATTTCAACCGCTTCTTTCCTGCTTACAAGCTAACCAAGCTGCCTCCTACCCCGATCGAGACCCTGGAGAAGGCCAGAGAGATAGGCCGGGAGGAAGGTCTCCGGTATATTTATGTTGGCAATGCCCCAGGGCATAAATATAACAGCACCTTCTGTCCCGGGTGTCAGAAGAGGTTGATTCAGCGGATCCACTTTAAGGTGCTCGAAAATCATATTGTCGGTGGGAAATGCAAGTTCTGCGGCCACCCCATCCCTGGGATCTGGAGTTAATAAGAAAAGAGCTAAGCCACTTTTTAATTTGGCAAATTGACTAAATAGTATTATATTTAGATAGAGTAATATCGAAATTAGAGATAATATGGATAATATAATAACCAAATGGTAAAAATTGCTTCTAATTAGTTTTTGTGTTTTAGAAATAGCTACTAAATTGGGAGTATAAAATGGCAAAGATTGCAGAGCTTAAAAAGAAGTATAAAGGAGAATGGCTGGCTATAGAAGTCACCAAAGAAGAACATGGAAAAGCAGTTGAAGGAAAGATCATTATACACACAACTGATAGAGAAAAGGTATGGAAAGAGGTATCACTGCGGAAAGATAAGGTAATATATGTAACTTATGCTGGTCCACCTCTGGAAAAAGGCTATGCTGCTGCTTTTTAGGGTAAAGAGGTATATATGCAGATACGATTAGAGAAAGATGCCTCAATTATCGTATTAGAAATAGAATTGATCGGTAAAACAGGAAAATGTAAAGTTGATATGGCATTAGATACCGGAGCAACTTTTGTCATGATACCATGGGATATTGCAGAAAGTCTCGGATATGATCCTGCCAGCAGCCCTGCAAGAACTATCATAACTACGGCAAGCACGATAGAAAAAGCACCATTAATTACTCTGGAACAGGTAAGAGTTTTTGATGTAGAAGTGGATAATATAAAGGTAGTCGTTCATGATTTGCCGCCCAAAAGTAGGGTAGACGGGCTTCTCGGCCTATCGTTTCTGAAGCACTTTGATATAAATCTCCATTTCAAGAAAGGTTCTTTAGAGTTTAGAGATCCTTAAACTTGACTATCCCTGTAGCTTGCTACAGGGTTTCCTCTTATTCCCCTCTCCCCTGGGGGAGAGGGCTTGCCCTCCCGATGGACATCGGGATCCATCGGGGTAAAGGTGAAGGGGGAAAAAATTGATAAAATTTTCACCCCCTCTCCTTCGACTTCGCTCAGGACAGGCAGGACAGGCAAGGGGGAGGAGGTTGTTTTGGATAAAAAAATGACTCTGACTTCTTTTCTTGCTCCATAATACAACTTTGGGACAATCTCTAAATTTTAAATTTGGTAACCAGTTTTTTATTAATGAAGTGACCATAGTCAGCCAAATAAACTAAGTGAACCAACCAAATAAACCAGATAAACGCTATACAAACTAAAGAAAGGGGGTAATAAGAAATGGCTATTCCGAAACAGGTTCGGGAAAGAGTTGTTGAGAGCCTACAAGATCTATCTTCAGAGCAGGTTAAAGAAGTCCTGAATTTTGTGGAATTTCTAAGGATAAGGGAGAATCAGGAATTTATTGAGTATGTTAATCAGAGGACCAGGGGTGCAATAGAAGCAAAGAAGAAAGGAAAGCATTTCTCCACTCTTGAGGAATTGCAAAAAGAATATAAATAGATGGTGGATATTCATTATAGATTGGAACTTTCTCCAGCAGCTAAAAGAGATTTAAAGGAGATTCCAAGAAAAATTCAAAGGGAGATCA
>JAUWWP010000461.1 GCA_030616835.1 Deltaproteobacteria bacterium
ATTTATCTTTCCCGCGCCGGGATACCATTTTTAAGAGAATCAAAGGGGCATCTGGTTTTCATCTCGAGCATTGCTGGCCTGTTCGGCCTGCCGGGCGGTTCGATCTATTGTGCGAGCAAAGGTGGGTTAAAGGGCTTATACGAATCGCTTCGGCTGGAGTTATCTCCGGAAGGGGTTCACATCGGGATTGTCTATCTTGGCTTTACCGAACATGACCCCGAGAAGCGTATTCTCTATGCGGACGGCTCGCTGGTACCCCCGGATCGTCCTGCTCACCACAGCCAGGCTTTTGCAGCCAACTTAATCCTCAAACTGATTGAGAGGCGGAAACGGGAGTTGGTTATGACTCCGATTGGTAAGCTGGGCGGGCTTGCTTATCGGCTTTTTCCGGGCCTGGTTGAGCGAGCGATTCTCTTTGCCCAGTCGCGCAATTTATCTATTTATCGGCGCTTTTCCTGACGGAGTAGAGAATGATAGATAATAGTCTTGCCCTCGGAGTTGCCTTGGGGATTACGGCCTCAATTTTTATGAATGTAGGAAAGGGGGTTCAAAAGCAGAAGGTAGAGGTGCTTAAGAAAGGGAGGAAGATGTTTTCCCCACCCTATCGTCGTGATTTCAGAATCTGGCTGATCGGGGTGATGATGACCACGGCCGCGGCCGGGCTCTATTCAGTATCCCTGAAATTTACCGACAAGTCCTCAATCGTTGCGGCCCTGAGCGGGATCGGGTTGGTGGGGCTTTTAATCTTTGCCTGGCTGGTCTTGAAAGAGCCGATTGGCATTCGTGAGCTTTTCAGCTCGGCCTTGATTATTTTGGGCACCGGAATGATCAGTTATTTTGACCAGCCTCTTTCCCAAGCCCAGAAATATAACCTGAGCAATTTCGTCTATGTGAGTCTGGCCCTGCTCGTCATCTTTGGTGCACTTTCATTTGCAGGGGCAAAATCACCTAAATTCTACGGATTTGCCTTTAGTTTAATTGCCGGGAGCTTTATCGGGTTGGCCATGATTCTGGCAGATATGGCTCTGGTTAAGAGTGGAGGAAACCTTTTCACCCAGTTTCTTAATCCTTATGTTTATTTTGCGATTATAAGTGGGATTCTGGCTCTGACTATTACTCAGGTGGCTTTTTTCAAAGGCACGGCGGTGCTGGTGGTTCCGACCATTAACTCCTTTATTATTCTGACTCCCTTGGTCGTTGAATATTTCACTTTTGGCACCTTGCTCAATCTGGTCCAGTATCTTGGAGTGGCGGTAATTATTGCCGGGATTATCATCCTTACAACCAGTCCAAAACAGGTGTTTCAATCTTGATTGGAGGATGGAGGGGATGATCGAACCAAAACCTCTCAATTTCCGGCATTATAAGCCGCAAAAGGATCACCCTGACTGGAAGGCAATCCACGACCAGGCATTGGAAGAGGCCCGTGAAATCGCACCCTTGATCCACACCGACGCTAACGATACCCTGGTCGACCGGGCCGCCGACCGGCTGCGTAAAATGAGGAGCCTGGTCACGACGGCTGAGAACTATCGGATCAACCGGAAGCGGTGGAAGGAAGGCACTCACGCCCTCCGGCCCCTGTATTTCATCTGGACCACTCTCTATAGCTGTAACTTCCGTTGCACCTACTGCGACGACCACCGGGGGAATCACTACTACGCCCTGGAGGATATCCCCCTGGGGTTTGCCGACGGGGCGCAGGTGCTCAAGACCATGCGCACCGGCACCAGCGCGATATACTTCTGCGGGGGAGAGCCGACGCTTGTTCCGGAACTCCCAATCTTAACGGATATCACTTTCAACCTGGGTTATCACCCGCTAATGATCAACTCCAACGGGTTCGTGCTCCATCAGGCACTGAAGAAACCGGAGTGGTATAAGTGGCTGCGGCAAATGGACATGATCATCATCAGTATCGACGGTCTGAGCATACCGCGGCTGATGGAGATGTGGGGGGTCAAGGAGAAGGTAGTAAACCAGGTGTTTGCGAACCTCCTAATGCTGCGGGAGCTCAGGCAATTGGTCAACTTCAAGCTAACGGTCAACACGGTAATCGAAGAAGACACGGTGGATATGGCCTCCGATGTGCTCGACTTTATCAACGACCTCGGCGATGTCTGGTTCGTCCCGGTGCCGATCAACTACCACGGGCACAAGAAAAAAGGCGACTTCTCATTCGAGCGGGATATGATCAACCGGAGTGACTACCAGGCTCTGGCAAGCCGGATCCTTGAGCGCAAGAAGGAAGGTCACCTCCTTATCGGCTCGCAGCGCATCCTCGATATGCTCCTCCAGGTTAAACCCTATACCTGCCTGCCCACTCTCCGGCCCCATGTGGACCCCGACGGCCGCATCGCCTGGCCCTGCCGGGCGCCGAAAAACATGGACCCGGTCTATATAAACCTCCTCGACTACCAAAATGTAGATGACTGCTGGGCTGCGGCCCATAAGCTAAAAGCTGCCAGTAACTTCCACGGCCCCGGACCTCTTCAATGCGGCGACAACTGCGCATGGATGCAGAACTATACCACTGACAGATACCATGAGTTCCTCACTGACCCGCTGCATTCTGGTATCATCTCCGAGATCCGTGAGTTCGTCTTC